>NZ_KV840329.1:0-31808 GCF_001839185.1 Staphylococcus sp. HMSC65H10
ACAAGTCCGTAGGACTTTGTCGACAGTCTGAGACGGCTATAGCCGTCTTTTTCTATGCTTAAAATATGTATTTTGTGTGAACTGCGAGAAAAATTCATTATATATGTTACACTTTAAATGATAATGATTATCAATTGATAAGGGAGTGTTATAAATGGCAGAGGCAGGACATACATTTTTAGCGAAGTTAGGCAAGACAAGATTACGACCAGGGGGAAAGGTAGCTACTGACTGGTTAATTGATAAAGGTCACTTTACAAAAGATAAAAAGGTATTAGAAGTGGCATGTAATATGTGTACGACATCAGTGATGTTGGCTGAACGATATGGTTGTGAAATTGAAGGAGTAGATTTAAATAAAAAGGCATTAGAAAAAGGAAAAGAAAATGTTCAAAAACATCGTTTAGAACATTTAATCCACGTTCAACAAGCGAATGCGATGGATTTGCCTTTTGAAGATGAGACGTTTGATATTGTCTTAAATGAGGCCATGTTGACAATGTTACCGATTCAAGCAAAAGAAAAAGCTCTAAAAGAATATTATCGTGTACTTAAACCCGGCGGTATTTTATTAACACATGATATTGCGATTATGACACCAAGTGAAACAGATCGAATTCAAAGTCAATTAAGTGAAGCTATTAATGTCAAAGTAACGTCTTTACCAACAGCAGAGTGGAGAAAGCTTTATCAAGACGCAGGATTCGATTCAGTTGAATCTAAAGTGGGTAAAATGAGTTTAATGACACCTGCAGGTATGATACGTGATGAAGGTTTAAAAGGAACAGCTAGAATAATACGTAACGCTTTAAAAAATGAAAACCGATCAATGTTTATGACGATGTTTAAAACAATGAATGGCTTAAAAGAACATATGAATTATGTTGTACATGCAGCACGAAAATAAAGCTATTAAAAAAAGCATCAAACCACTATTTTGAATAGCGTTTGATGCTTCTTTTATGTGTTAACGTATGCCACGCATACCTTTAATAATCTTTGGTACAAACATAAATGCGATTAAGCCGATAACTACTGCTAGAACTCCTAGGAATAAGAAGTAGTTTTGATAGCCTAACGGTTCGATTAATTTAACAAGTGTTCCGTTAATGGCTTGTGCAGTAGCGTTTGTTAATAACCATAAGCTCATCATTTGAGAGTTGAAAGCTTTTGGTGCTAATTTTACTGCGGCACTGCTGCCTGTTGGTGATAAGCAAAGCTCACCGACTACGCAAATGATGTATGACAGAATGACCCAGTTTACGGATACTGTGCTGCCGCCAGAAGTCATCATGACTACCGCTACTAAGATGTATGAAATACCTGCTAACCAAGCACCCCAAATAAATTTAGTCGCAAGGCTTGGTTGACGATCTCCCATTTTCTTCCAAACATAAGACAGTACTGGCGCAAATAATACAATGAATAATGGGTTGATTGATTGGAAGTATGTTTTACCAAAATCAGTTGTCCAACCGAATAAATTCAATTTCATATCTGTGCCTGTAAATGCGTAGATATTTAAAACGTTAGAACCTTGTTCCTGGATAGACCAGAAAATTACCCCGATAATGAATAACGGAATAAATGAAATAACACGTGAGCGTTCATCATCTGTAACTTCTTTACTTCTGATCATAGTTGTAAAGTAAGAGACTGGTAAGGCAATACCTAAGATTAAGACAGTTGTGCTGACTAAGTTGAATGATAATGTACCTGTTAAACCAGTGATGATTAATACAAGTGCGATGACTACGACTACAATACCTGTAATCATTGAATAACGTTTCTTTTCAACTGCGTTCAATGGGTTTGTCGGCGCTGAACCAACGTTACCTAAGTTACGTCTGTTGAATAAAAGATAAATAACCAATGCGAGTGTCATACCGATTGCTGCGATTAAGAAACCTTGGTGGAACATATGACCTTTAGAGAATTGGTCTAAAATTAATGGCGCAGCAAGGGCACCCATGTTTACGGACATGTAGAAAATAACAAACCCTGAATCGATACGTTTATCGTTTTCAGGATACAAGCGACCTACAATATTAGAGATATTCGGTTTCATAAGCCCTGAACCTACGATGATAAAGAACATTGAAATGAATAGTCCTGTTTGTGCTAACGGCAAGCTTAAGAAAACGTGACCGATAATAATTAAAATAGCACCATACATTGTCGCTCTGCGTGTACCTGTGATTCTATCTGCGACCCAGCCGCCAAGTACACTGGTCATAAAGATCAGTGACCCATATACTGACATGACTGACTGTGCAGTCGTTTTATCCATGCCTAATCCGCCATCTTTAATAGCGAAGAACATGTAAAAGATTAAGAGTGCACGCATCCCGTAATAGCTGAATCTCTCCCAAAATTCTACGAAGAAGAGGACTCCTAATCCTTTTGGATGTCCAAAGAACCCTTTCTGTGGTATTTCTTGGACATGCTTTTGATGTAAATTGTTCTGCAAACTAACCCCGACCTTTCTATCCTATAACGGAGTGGATTATATTCGATTCTACTATGTAAAAAAGAGAGTTTCAATAATTTTCTAAAAATAAAAATATTAACAATTTTCTGAAAAGAATAAGATATAAAACATGATTAATCAAGCTTAATTAGAAGAAAAGGCGTAATTTGAGAAGATTTTAACTAAAGAAGGTCTGCAGATTGAAATATGGCAAAAAAGTGAAAGTGAAAAATTGACCATAGAAAAAGCCTGAAACCTCTGAGAGATTTCAGACTGAATATGTTCGATTTTGTATTAGTGAATACCTTTCATTGCACGACGTACAAATGGTGAAATAATCACAAGCAATACCCCGATAGCTAGTGTCAGTAAACCAGAGTATAAGAAGTATTGACCTGAATCCATTTTAGCGTATACAACAACTAGCTGCGCATTCAGACCTTGTGCAGTCGCATTACTTAACATCCATAAGCTCATCATTTGTGCTGTAAAGGCATATGGTGCAAGTTTTGTCGTAGTAGCTAGACCGACAGGTGAGATACATAACTCACCGATTGTGATTAATAAGAAGCTTAAGACTAACCAGATAGGGTGAATCAGTTCTCCAGGTGCTAATCCACCAGCTAAAGGAACGACCATGATTAAATATGAAACCCCACCGATGATGGCACCTAATGCGAATTTAATGACAGTAGGTGGGTTGTGTTTGCCGAGTTTGACCCATAACATCGCAAAGAGTGGTGCTAACGCTACGATAAAGATAGGGTTCAATGATTGGAACCAAGCAGCTGGAATATTGAAATGAATCGCGCCGCCTGTTAATTTAGCTAAGCTTAATTCTGTTTTCTTATCTGCAAAGTTTGCCAAGATTGTAGAACCTTGTTCTTGGATCATCCAGAAAGCTACAGAAGTGATGTATAACGGTACATAACTGCCGACACGAGATTTTTCTTCTGGTGTCACTTTCTTGCTGACAAGCATGTAAACTACAATGTAAATTGGTAAAGCAATTCCGATAAATGTAACTAATAAACTGAAGTTTTCAATTGTTAAGGCATTGAATGACTTTAAAACGATTAAATAAATGGCAAACGCTGCGACGATTGCTAAAGCGATTAAAGAGAATTTCTTAGTATCTTCTTTTGTTAATGGATTATGTACAGATAACCGTGCTAAATTTAAATACTTTTTACGTTTAGACCAGTAAACAACTAAACCGATAAACATCCCGACAGCTGCTGTTGCAAAACCAGCATGGAAACCAACACGTGTTTGTAAGTAACCAGTTAAAATAGGTGAAATTAAAGCACCTAAGTTAATTCCCATGTAGAAAATAGTGAAGGCTGCATCAACACGGTTGTCGTTTTTATCGTATAATTCGCCGACTGTTGTAGAAATGTTTGGTTTTAACAAACCTGTCCCGATAATCAAGAGTAATAAAGCAATCATAACGGCGGTTAGGCTGCCCGGTAAACTTAAAATAATATGACCGAACATAATGAGAATACCACCGAAGAACACAGCGTGTTGTGTTCCTGTGATACGGTCAGCAATCCAGCCCCCGATAACCCCAGACATATAGATTAATGTTCCGTATAAAGCAACAATCTGCATGGCTACAGACTCATCTAAGCCGAATCCGCCTTTAGCCACAGAATAATACAGGTAGTAAACTAAAATAGCTTTCATACCATAGTAACTGAATCTCTCCCAAAACTCAGTAAAGAATAATGTGCTTAATCCCTTCGGATGACCAAAGAAACCAGTTCGTGGTGTGCTTTGAATAACTTCTTCGCGTGTATATTGTTTCTTGTTCATAAATTTCCCCCTAAGAATGACTTAAAATAATTTTAAGCTATTAAAAGTGTATATACAAGAAAATTCTGAAAATTAATGAAGCTACCTTTTACATTTTTTGTAATAAAAAGTTATGTATCCGCTTCCCGCAAAATAAAAAACAACCCGAATTTAATCAGGTTGTTCTTCAAATAAATCTGCAATTATCTATTATCTATCGTTTCTGGATATAAATCGTGATTCATCATGCGATATTCAGCCATTTTTTCATACTTAGAATCAGGACGGCCATAGTTTGTATAAGGGTCAATAGAAATACCGCCGCGTGGCGTGAATTTACCCCAAACTTCAATATAATGCGGATCCATTAATTCAATTAAGTCATTCATAATAATATTCATACAATCTTCGTGGAAATCACCATGATTTCTAAAACTGAATAAATAAAGTTTCAATGATTTAGATTCTACCATTTTGATATTCGGAATATATGAAATGTAGATAGTAGCGAAATCTGGTTGGCCTGTAATCGGACATAATGATGTAAATTCAGGACAATTGAATTTTACAAAGTAGTCGCGTCCTTGATGTTTATTATCGAAAGACTCTAACACATCTGGACGATAATTAAAGTTATATTGGTTATTTTGATTACCAAGCAATGTAAGATCTTCTAAATCTTCTTTGCTTCTGCCTTGTTGTGACATATTTATTTTCCTCCTCTATGAGACGATTGTACTGGTTTTCTGCTTTGTCTGCGTGCTTTTTCGAACATATAGTAGCTGGCACTGATAATAATGACATAACCTAGTGTAGCATATAAATCCGGTGATTCTCCGAAAATGATGATACCCATTAACGCTGTAAAGATAATGGAAGCATACGTAAAGATTGAAATATCTTTTGCAGGTGCAAAACTATATGCGAGTGTAATTCCGATTTGACCGACAGCAGCTGATAAGCCGGCACCTACTAAATAAATCATTTGCAGGCCTGACATCGGTACATACGTAAAGATAACGAATGGAATTAAAGCAATAATTGAGAAGAAAGAGAAGTAAAAGACAATCGTATAAGGTGCTTCTCTTGTACTTAATGCACGTACACAAGTATAAGCTGATGCGGCGAAGATACCTGAGAATAATCCGACGATAGCTGGAATCATTTCTGAAGAGAATTGCGGTTGTACAACAAATAACATACCGACAATTGCGACTAACATCGCTGTAATTTGATATTTACGGATTTTCTCATGCAAGAAAATCATACTGAGTAAAATCGTCCAGAAAGGATTAAGCTTCATCAATGTATCTGCGTCACTTAACAGCATATGGTCTATAGCGTAAATGTTGAATAAGACACCGATTAAACCAAGGGTTGAACGTGCAATTAATAAGGGCTGACTGCTTAATTTACCAAACATGGGTTGTTTGTATTTATATAAGAAATACAGTGGAATGAGCATTGCGACTAAGTTTCTAGCGAGTGACTTCTGGAAGACGGGTAAATCACCAGCAAGTCTGAAAAATAGGGACATAAAGCTGAATCCTATAGCTGAAACAAGTATCGCAATGATTCCTTTTATTTTTGAATCCATATACTTTCCTCAACTTTCCTCAAAACTTAACGTATATCATCTTAGCATATATAGAAATAAGTGCCTATATAGACTTGCTAAAGAAAATGAACATGGTATACTATAAACCGAACGTACGTTCTATCCATTAGATTAAATGACACGTCACTAACTGAAAGGAATGATTATTTTGTGTTGATGAATAAATTGTGTTAAGCCTTTCATGACGCAAATCAGCGGAATCTTGTGATGACAAGCGGTGCACAAATTCTCAAAAAATCAAGAGCAAAATTACAATTATTTATTTTAAAATGATTTTTGGAAAAATTTAAGAACGCCAAGCATAGAGATGACGCTACTTTCATCAATTTTGACAAATTTAAAGAAAATTTTCAGGGGTGAATCTCTTTGAAATTATAATAGGTGTTCGGTATAATGAATCACATAATATAGTATTGAAGAACGGAACCTAACACTATATATTGTGGTCAAGTCCAAAAATAAGAAAATTATATTTCACTATTTTAAGGCAATTTCACACAGAATTTGCAAGATGAACAGATTGGTTAGGGGATTAACCAATCTGGTCTGTATAGTTGAGAAATCGTGTTCAAAGTTGTGATGACAAGTTATGTCTAAGCAAATAGAAATATGAGTAATTGTACTTATTTGGACAAGAGTATTGTGAAGGAATACTCGGTTAACTGATTACCAACACAATATGTAGTGGCAGGGAGCAATGCATTTAACATATCGAAATAAACTAAAACATGCAGCAGTCACAACTTCTTTTTAGAAACAGCAATACCAGTACGGCAGCCTGGCATGTTTTTTAATTATGAATAATATGTGCATGACGCTATGTGACGATTAAGCGCGTTCTTTGTAAGAAAGCGGGTGATTCAATGAAGGTAGTATATTTTTCATTTACTGGTAACGTGAGACGATTTGTTGCAAGAACTGAATTTGAGGACACTTTAGAGATTACAAATGATAACTGCGCGGATGTGCGCTTGGATGAGCCTTATGTATTGGTCACTAGTACAATCGGCTTTGGAGAAGTGCCAGATGTTGTCAAAACATTTTTAAGTCATAACGGAAACATGATCAGAGCAGTGGTCGGCAGTGGTAACCGTAACTGGGGTCAAAACTTTGCGAAAGCCAGCGAGACCATTTCTCGAGAATATCTCGTTCCGCTATTAATGAAATTTGAAGTACAAGGTACAAAGAAAGACGTAGAAGAGTTTAAAGATAAGGTGGGGCATTTATATGAAGACTATGAACGAAAAGCAATACAATCATATTGAGTTAAATAATGAGGTTACAAAGCGTAAAGAAAATGGTTTCTTCAGCTTAGAAAAAGACCAAGAAGCGCTAGAAGTTTATTTAGAAGAAATCAAAGATCATACGATTTATTTCGATTCAGAAATCGAACGTTTGCACTATCTTGTAGATAATGATTTCTATGTAGATGTATTCCAAACATATAGTGAAGAAGACTTAAAAGAAATTACTGAATATGCACGCAGTATTCCATTTACATTTGCGAGCTATATGTCAGCAAGTAAATTCTTCAAAGATTATGCATTAAAAACAAACGATAAAAAACAATATTTAGAAGACTATACACAACACGTGACTATTGTCGCACTTTATTTAGCAGATGGTGACAAAGCGCAAGCAAAACAATTTATTTCATCTATGATTGAACAACGTTACCAACCTGCAACACCAACATTCTTAAACGCAGGCCGTGCCCGTAGAGGTGAGCTTGTATCATGTTTCTTATTAGAGGTAGATGACAGCTTAAACTCTATCAACTTTATTGATTCAACAGCGAAACAATTAAGTAAAATCGGCGGCGGTGTCGCAATCAACTTATCTAAACTTCGTGCACGTGGTGAAGCAATCAAAGGAATCAAAGGTGTCGCAAAAGGTGTCTTACCTGTAGCAAAATCACTTGAAGGCGGCTTCAGCTACGCAGACCAATTAGGTCAAAGACCAGGTGCTGGTGCTGTTTACCTAAACATCTTCCACTATGATGTTGAAGAATTCTTAGATACGAAAAAAGTAAACGCAGATGAAGACCTTCGTCTAGCAACAATTTCTACAGGTTTAATCGTACCTGCTAAATTCTTTGAACTTGCAAAAGAAGGTAAAGACTTCTACATGTTCGCACCACACACAGTTTACAATGAATACGGTGTAACATTAGATGATATCGATCTTGATAAATACTATGATGAAATGGTCGAAAATCCGAATGTCTTAAAACGTAAAAAAGATGCACGTGAAATGTTAAATACAATTGCTCAAACACAATTACAATCAGGTTATCCTTATTTAATGTTTAAAGATAACGCAAACAAAGTACATGCCAACTCAAACATTGGACAAATCAAAATGAGTAACTTATGTACTGAAATCTTCCAATTACAAGAAACATCTATTATCAATGACTATGGTGTGGAAGATGAAATCAAACGTGACATTTCATGTAACTTAGGTTCGTTGAACATTGTCAATGTGATGGAATCAGGTAAATTCAGAGATTCTGTACACACAGGTATGGATGCTTTAACAGTTGTAAGTGACGAAGCAAACATCCAAAACGCACCAGGTGTACGTAAAGCAAACAGTGAATTGCACTCTGTTGGTTTAGGTGTTATGAACTTGCATGGTTACCTTGCGAAGAACCAAATCGGTTATGAATCTGAAGAAGCAAAAGACTTCGCAAATGTGTTCTTCATGATGATGAACTATTACTCAATCGAGCGTTCAATGCAAATTGCGAAAGAACGCGGCGAAGCTTATAAAGAATTCGAGAAATCAGATTATGCGAGCGGTAAATACTTTGAAAAGTATACAGAAGCGGATATTGTGCCTGAATACGAAAAAGTTAAACCTTTATTTGAAGGTTTAGAAATCCCTACTGCAGAAGATTGGAAAGCTTTAGCAGAAGATGTTAAGCAATATGGTTTATATCATGCTTATCGTCTTGCAATTGCGCCAACACAAAGTATTTCTTACGTGCAAAACGCAACAAGTTCAGTAATGCCGATTGTTGACCAAATCGAACGTCGTACGTATGGCAACGCAGAAACATTCTATCCAATGCCATTCTTATCACCACAAACAATGTGGTACTACAAATCAGCATTCAATACAGATCAAATGCGTTTAATTGATTTAGTAGCAACAATCCAACAACACGTTGACCAAGGTATCTCAACAATCCTTTACGTTAACTCAGAAATCTCTACACGTGAATTAGCACGTTTATATGTCTATGCACATCATAAAGGTCTAAAATCACTTTATTATACACGTAACAAATTATTAAGCGTAGAAGAATGTACAAGCTGCGCAATCTAATGAAGCCTATCAAGGAACAATCTTAATGAGGTTGTTCCTCTAATCATATAAATTTTTTAAACGGAATTTGAACGAGTAAAATTAAAAATCAAGAATGGGGAAATGCACTTTGATGATTGCTGTCAATTGGAACACGCAAGAAGATATGACAAACATGTTTTGGCGACAAAACATCTCCCAAATGTGGGTAGAAACTGAATTTAAAGTTTCTAAAGATATTGCGAGTTGGAAAACATTAACACCAGAAGAACAAGATACATTTAAGAAGGCACTTGCAGGTTTAACAGGTTTAGATACACATCAAGCTGATGACGGCATGCCTTTAGTCATGATGCATACAAAAGATTTACGTAAAAAAGCTGTCTACTCATTTATGGGTATGATGGAACAAATCCATGCGAAAAGTTATTCTCACATTTTCACAACATTATTACCATCTAGTGAGACAAACTATCTTTTAGATACATGGGTACTTGAAGAACCACATTTAAAATTCAAATCAGATAAAATTGTGGGTAACTATCATAAATTATGGAGAAAAGATGCATCAGTATATGACCAATATATGGCACGTGTATCTAGTGTGTTCTTAGAAACATTCTTATTCTATTCTGGATTCTACTATCCACTTTATCTTGCTGGACAAGGTCGTATGACAACATCTGGTGAAATCATCCGTAAGATTTTATTAGATGAGTCTATCCACGGTGTGTTCACTGGTTTAGATGCGCAACACATGCGTAATGAACTTTCAGAAAATGAAAAACAACGTGCAGATCAAGAAATGTATAAACTATTAGATGAGTTATACAAAAACGAAGTTTCTTATACACATTCACTATATGACCAAATTGGTTTAACTGATGATGTATTGAACTATGTACGTTATAACGGAAACAAAGCATTATCGAACTTAGGTTTTGAACCTTATTTCGAAGAACGCGAATTCAACCCAATTATCGAAAACGCATTAGATACGTCAACGAAAAACCATGACTTCTTCTCAGTTAAAGGTGACGGTTATACGTTAGCGTTAAACGTAGAAGCATTACGTGATGAAGACTTTATTTTTGATGATGAAAAATAAATAATATCATTTTGAAGAGCATTGATTCTGACTGTGAAAACAGTTTGAAGTCATTGCTCTTTTTTTGTTTTAAAAAAATGTAATTGAAAATAAAATATGTTGAAGCAAAAGAGTTAATCGAAATAAAGAGAGAAAAAATACATTCTATCTCAGGAAATAGCCTATATTTGTAAAAGAATTTTCCTGAAAATGTTTAAAAAGCATTGATAAAACGGGAGAAACTGATACGATAGAAAGTAAGTGAAAATGATTATCAGTTACAGTTAATCATTAATTGTTTTTAGAGGGGATAGGAGTTTCAAATGATTAAACAACTCGTGCGCTTTCCAGTTTTATTAATTCTTTTTATATTTTTGACTATCCTTTCATTGTTTGTAGGTGTTAGTCAGCTTTCTATTACACAAATTTTTCATTTAACCGCAGATCAGCAAAATATACTTGTTTCGAGCCGTATTCCAAGAACAGTCAGTATTATCATTTCAGGCAGTTCTTTAGCACTGGCTGGACTGATTATGCAACAGATGATGCAAAACAAGTTCGTCAGTCCGACAACTGCAGGGACGATGGAGTGGGCGAAACTAGGGATCCTCATCTCATTAATCTTCTTTCCGCAAGCGCATATTTTAATTAAGCTGTTATTCGCTATGGTACTTAGTATCGGCGGAACATTCTTCTTTATGAAATTGATTCAAATTATACGCTTTAAAGATGTTATATTCGTGCCGTTACTCGGTATTATGATTGGCGGTATTATATCTAGTTTAACAACGTTTGTGGCATTAAGGACGAATGCACTGCAAAGTATTGGGAACTGGTTGAACGGTAACTTTGCGATTATCACGAGCGGTCGATATGAAGTCTTATATTTAAGCATCCCATTGCTTATTGTTACGTATATTTTTGCCAACTATTTCACTATTGCTGGTATGGGTAAAGACTTCAGCCATAACTTAGGAGTCAACTACGATCGAATTATGATGTTCGGCTTAACGATTACCGCAACAATGACCGCATTAGTCGTTGTGACAGTTGGTACTTTACCGTTCTTAGGCTTAATTGTGCCGAATATTGTGTCTATCTATAGAGGAGACCATTTAAAAAATGCCTTGCCGCACACTGCAGTCTTAGGTGCGATTTTTGTATTGGTGTCCGACATCTTAGGACGTGTGATTGTTTATCCATATGAAATCAATATCGGATTGACTATCGGTGTCTTCGGGACATTAATTTTCTTAGTAATGTTATTTAAAGGGAGTCGCAACTATGAGTCATAAACAAAGTAATATCAGATTATTTATATTATTGGGTGTAGTTGTGGTAACAGGTGTTTTATATCTCTTGTTAGGCATTGACTTTGATATCTTTGCGTATCAGATACAAAGTCGAATCAGGAAACTGATTTTAATGATTTTAGTCGGTGCAGCGATTGGTACCTCTGTCATTATATTCCAAGCGATTACAGTCAACCGATTATTAACACCGTCTATGATGGGATTAGATGCGGTCTATATGTTTGTCAAAGTTGTCTTAGTCTTTATCTTTGGTATTCAATCAATGGCAGTGACAAATATTTATCTCAACTTTGCGTTAACATTAGTCGCAATGATTATATTCGCACTCATTCTATTCCAGGGTGTTTTTAAATACGGTAACTTCTCAGTGTACTTTATCTTATTAATCGGTGTGATTTTAGGTACATTCTTTAGAAGTATCACTGGCTTTATCGAACTCGTAATCAACCCTGAAGATTTCTTAGCTGTACAAAGTTCAATGTTTGCGAACTTTAATGCATCGAACTCAAAATTAGTTGCCATCAGCAGCATTGTCTTAGTTATTCTAATTTTAATTACAATTAAAATCTTGCCTTATTTAGACGTATTACTATTAGGGAAAGCACAGGCATTGAACTTAGGTGTCAACTATACACGAATGACACGTTTATTAATGATTATGGTCGCGTTATTAACTTCAATCGCTACAGCGCTTGTTGGTCCGATTACATTCTTAGGGTTATTAACTGTGAACATTGCGCATGAAGTCATGAAAACATATGAACATAAATACTTATTACCTGCGACAATATTTTTAAGCTGGATCAGCTTATTTACTGCAGAATGGATTGTAGAACATTTATTTGAAGCCACTACAGAAGTAAGTATCCTCATCAACTTAATCGGAGGAAGTTACTTCGTATACTTATTGATTAAAAGGAGAAATTCATGATGATACAAGTTCAAGATTTAAATAAAACGATTCATGATAAACCGATTCTTAAAGATATTAACGTAGAAATTCGTAAAGGACGTTTGACGTCATTAATAGGTCCAAACGGCGCAGGTAAAAGTACCTTATTATCTGCGGTCAGCCGTTTAATGGATATAGATACAGGTTCTATAGAACTTGAACACGAAGGTATTGGCGCATTTACAAGTAATGAAATTGCGAAGAAGCTTTCAGTTTTAAAACAAACGAATCATACGGAATTAAATATTACAGTCGAACAATTAGTCGCATTCGGTCGCTTCCCATACTCTAAAGGCCGATTAGACGATACAGATAAAGAAAAAATCAATGAAGCTTTAGATTTACTCCAACTACAAGAAATCAGAGATCGTAATCTTAAAACACTTTCAGGTGGTCAACGTCAACGTGCTTATATTGCGATGACAATCGCACAAGATACAGAATGCATCTTATTAGACGAACCGCTGAATAATCTAGACATGAAATATTCAGTAGAAATTATGAAAACATTGAGAAAGCTAACACGAGAACATGGCAAAACAATTGTAATTGTATTACACGATATCAACTTTGCGTCTAGTTATTCAGATGATGTAATTGCGATGAAAGATGGCGAAATCGTCAAAGCGAGTGAACGAGACGAAGTTATTCAACCAAGCATCTTAAGACATCTTTATGACATGGATGTCGATATCGAATGCATCAGAGGCCAAAGAATTTGCCTATATTATAGTTAAACACTGACCATTTGAAAGGGGTGATGCCGATTTTTTACGGCATATCAAGACGGGGGTCTAACACATTTCAGGAGGATAAAGAAAAATGAAGAAATTAGGCTTATTTATTTTAGTTAGTATTATGTTTTTACTTGCTGCGTGTGGTAATGGCAGTGATTCAAAAGAAAGTTCAGAAAAAGGTTCATCAGATAAAAAGACAGTTAAAATTGAAAATAATTACCAATTAAGAAGCGAAGATCCTAAAGGCGGCGATGAAAAAGGGGTTAAAAATGAAGTTGAAGTACCAGTGAACCCTAAAAATGCTGTCGTTTTAGACTATGGTGCATTAGATACACTTAAAGCTATGGGTGTCGCAGATAAAGTTAAAGCAGTACCTAAAGGTGAAGGCAACAGCACATTACCAGACTTCTTAAAAGAATTTAAAGATGACAAATACATCAACACAGGTTCATTAAAAGAAGTGAACTTCGATAAAATTGCGCAAGCTAAACCAGAAGTTATCTTCATTTCATCACGTACAGCTAACCAAAAGAATTTAGATGAATTCAAAAAAGCAGCACCAGACGCTAAAGTTGTTTATGTAGGTGCTGATGATAAAGACTATGTCAATTCAGTGAAGAAAAATGCTGAAAACTTAGGTAAAATTTACGACAAAGAAGATAAAGCGAAGTCATTAAATAAAGAATTAGACAAAAAAATCGCTGACATGAAAGATAAAACAAAAGATTTTGATAAAAAAGTAATGTACTTATTAGTAAACGAGGGTGAATTATCTACTTTCGGTCCTAAAGAACGTTTCGGCAGCTTAGTTTATAACACATTAGGCTTTAAACCAGCTGACAGCAAAATCAAAGGCAGCTCACATGGTCAAAACGTAACAAACGAATACATCAATGAGAAAAATCCAGATGTGATTTTAGCAATGGACCGTGGTCAAGCTATCGGTAGTAAATCAACTGCGAAACAAGTCTTAGGAAACGATGTAATTAAGAATGTTAAAGCAGTTAAAGACGATGAAATTTATGAACTTGATCCGAAATTATGGTACTTTGCTTCAGGTTCAACAACTACAACAATGAAACAAATTGACGAATTAAAAAAGGTTGTTAAATAATAATTACCGTTTTTAATAGGGGGAAGATGGTAATTAAAAAACCGAGTCGGAATGCAATATATTTCCGGCTCGGTTTTATTTAGTTTAAATTGTCATTAATTTGTATACTGTTACTTTAAACGTCAAAGTATAAAGGATAATGTGCAGCGCATCTGGGATTGAATTGCGCACCACAGTGCGGACAATGGTCTGTTTCCATATATTCCTTGATTGACAATGTGGTGTCACATACACCACATAAAATCGCATGTTCATCGAATTCTGATTTTGACCATGGCACAGGTGCATGATCTTCTGATTCATTATGGCAATGAATACATGCATAGAATTTATTACAGCATTTGAATTTAATGGCGATAACATCAACAGGTGTATGGTAATGCGTACAACGCGTCTCATTGTCTAGACCGATACCATGAACGGTATGATGTTTATTATTCATCTTCTGGATGATCACCAATAACACGTACTTCTGGATGCAATTCGACATCAAATTTTTCTTTAACGACTTGTTGTACATGGTGAATCAAGTCTTCATAATCTGTCGCAGTACCGTTATCAACATTGACCATAAATCCAGCATGTTTCGTTGAAACTTCAACACCGCCGATACGGTGGCCTTGTAAGTCAGAGTCTTGAATTAATTTACCCGCAAAGTGGCCTGGTGGTCTTTGGAAAACACTGCCGCATGAAGGATATTCAAGAGGTTGTTTTGACTCACGACGTTCTGTTAGGTCGTCCATGACGGCTTGGATTTCATCTTGTTTGCCAGGTGTTAAGTTAAATGCAGCTTCTAGCACAACCAAGTGTTGTTTTTGAACAATACTGCTTCGGTAGCCAAGTTCTAATTCATCACGTGTAAGTTGTACAAGTTCACCGCGTTCATTGACACATACCGCGTAATCAATACAATCACGGACTTCGCCGCCATAAGCACCGGCATTCATAAAGACAGCACCGCCAATTGATCCTGGGATACCGCAAGCAAACTCTAAGCCAGTTAAAGATTCATCACGTGCAGTACGGGAGACATCAATAATCGCTGCACCGCTTCCTGCAATTATGACATTATCTTCAACTTTAATATAATCCATAGACAATAGGCTCAATACAATCCCGCGAATACCGCCTTCACGAATAATAATATTAGAGCCGTTGCCTAAATAAGTGACAGGAATGTTGTTGATTCTAGCAATGTGATTGATGGCTTGAACTTCTTCAAAAGTTGTCGGACTGAGATAGAAGTCAGCATTTCCTCCTGTTTGCGTATAAGTATAGCGTTTTAATGGTTCATCAACTTTAATAATTTCTTCTGGCAGAACTTTTTTCAGTTCTGTAAGAATGTCATCTTTGTGCAACGATAGAACTCCCTTTCAATTATTTTCACTTTCTTATTATAGCAATGAAACAGGCTTTTTGTGAAATACAATCCGCTTAATTCAACCCGTATCTTCGTGACAACTTTTCAAACAAAGCTGATTTACCTGTTTCATAGTCACGAATAGTCTCTGATTTAGCATGTAAAGCTTGTTTTGCTTCTGCAAATTCTGCTTGTAACTCAGAATTATGGGTTAAAGCCTCTTGCATCGTTAAATAGTGGACATATTGATCAGATTCAATTTGTAATATGTGCAGACGAACGATTTGTTTAAGTTCTTTCATATTATTGAATTGCGCCATTACTACTTTTTTCTTATAACGGTGGTGCAAGCGATAGAAACCGGCATAATTTAATCGTTTTTCATCTAAAGCTGTAATATCATGTAAATTAGTAACGCCGACTAATAAATCTAAAATTGGTTCTGTTGGATAATTAAAATGTGCAGTACCGCCGATATGGTGGACTGTCTTAACAGGTGTATTAAGTAGACCGAGTAATAAGTCGCTTAACTCTTGAAATTGATTTTGATAATTTTGAAGCGCTTGCCTATCTTTGATTAAGGGCTGCGTTTTAGAATACATATTCAACCGTCCTTTGTAAAAGTTCTAAAAGTATTATATTATGAATTCTGACATACTCAAACATTAATCATGCAAACTATACAGATAAAAAGACAGGAGTGGACAATGTGAAAAAATGGCTTCTCGCAATAACGATTGTTTGTCTAACGCTGTCTCTTGCGGCATGCAATAGTAAAACACAGTCAGATTTAAATCACTTTGAAAAAGCGAAGCATGAAGTGGATAAAGAAGAGAAACATGTTAAACAAGTCATGGATGATATTCATTTAAATCGTTTAAGTGAATTAAGCAAATCAGATTTAACAGATAGAAACAAAACAGACTTTCAACAAATGGAGAAAGATATCGATAAGAAATTAATGCCGGCCTTTAAATCTTATAAAAAAGCCGCAAAACAGCTTCCTGCAGAAACTAAAAAGGTGAAACAATTACGTCACACGTATTTGCATGAGGTAGACCAACAAGAAAAAGCATTAAAAGATATTCGCAGCTTCGTACATTTATGTAATCAATCCATCAAAGCGAATGAAGATATTTTAAATTACACGAGATTATTTGAGAAGAATCGTGCACTTTTAGAGAAGCAAGTAACAGAAGCACGTCAAAATGGTGAAACTGAGAGTATAGATAAATTTACAAGTAAATTAAAACATCATAATAAGGAGTTGCAGAAGATTGCGAAGAAATATTTAGATGCTGACAATCCTCAAAACACTAAAACAGTCATCAAAGAAAAAATTCAACCTTTAATCAGCAAACAAATTGAAGAGTTGAATCAAGCAAGTGTATCAGAAGAAAAGACTGCAAAAGCGCATCAGACCGCAATCGAAATGTATTATAGTCTGCAAAATTATTACGAGACACGACAAAGAACCATTGACATCAGCCGTAAATTGGAGCAATATGATATGAATAAAACTCCTTTAACAGGGAATGAATTAGATAAGTACCACCATCAATTCCGTAATGATTTCAAGGGCTTAAAGAACGATGTACATCAGAATGATTGAAAAAAGCAAGAAAAATATTAGTATTTTGGTTAACATTGAAATATAAAGTGTGTATAATTAGACACATTGAAATAGGAAATGGAATGAATGGGACTATCACTTTAGGTGATAAATATTTTTAGAGGTGAATAGAATGGCTACAAAGCTGACTTCAATTGACCAGTTTAAACAAGTAATTAACGACAACAAATATGTATTTATTATGAAACACAGTAACACTTGCCCAATTTCAGCAAATGCTTACGATCAGTTCAATAAATTCTTATATGAACGTGATATCGATGGGTATTATTTAATTGTGCAAGAACAAAGAGATGTATCTGATTACATTGCAGAACAAACTGGCGTGAAGCATGAATCGCCACAAGCTTTTTATTTTGTTGATGGTGAAGTTAAATGGCATGCAAGTCATGATGACATTAATGTGACTTCACTTGCACAAGCTGAAGAGTAAACTTGCTTGTCAGGGGACATAAGCACTAATAACATAAAGTAAAAAGCGGACTCCATGCTTTTAGACGTTGGACATGAAGGGTATATGTTTCCAACACAATCTGAAAGCTTGGAGTTTTTTTAATTTAAAGCAAAACAAGCATTAGGCGTTACAGTAGGTTTTTTGAAATAAGCCCTGTATAATATTTAAGTGAATTGAACAAACATTGGGAAACTTTATTTGAGGTGACAAAATGAGAGTATTAGTCGCAATGGATGAATTTAATGGAATCGTTTCAAGTTATGAGGCGAATCGATATGTAGAAGAAGCGGTCGCTAGTCAAATTGAAGAAGCGGATATTGTCCAAGTGCCGCTGTTCAATGGGCGTCATGAATTGATGGACTCTGTCTTCTTATGGCAGTCTGGCACGAAATATCGTGTGAATGTCCATGATGCAGATATGAAACAAGTTGAAGGTGTTTATGGTAAGACTGAGAGCGGCATGACGATTATTGAAGCGGATTTATTCTTACAAGGGAATCGACCGCTGACAGAGCGTACTAGCTATGGTTTAGGTGAATTGATTGCGGCAGCATTAGATAATGATGCCAAGCATTTAGTGATTTCACTCGGTAATATCGCAAGTTTTGACGGCGGTGCTGGTATGCTGCAAGCGTTAGGTGCCAAATATTACAACGATGAAGGTGAACCTGTCGATGCGAAAGAAGGCGTAGGCGTATTAAAATACATTCGTCGTGTAGACTTCTCAGGCCTTGACCAACGATTAAGAGAAACGCGTATCCAACTCGTCTCTGACTTTGCCAGCAAGATGTATGGTAAAGAAAGTGAAATCATGCATGTTTATAAATTGTTAGAGATTTCTAGAGAAGAAGCTGCGACAATTGATAATTTAGTTTGGTATTTCAGCGAAATCTTAAAAAATGAAACACGTACGGTGACAAGTACAGTAGAACGCGGTGGTGCAGGTGGCGGTATTGCGGCTGTCTTAGCTGCACTTTATAACGCAGAAGTTTTAACAAGTCATAGCTTAGTGGATCAAATTACGCACTTAGAAAACTTGATTGAACAAGCAGATTTAATTATGTTCGGTGAAGGTATCAATGAACAAGATCATTTATTAGAAACAACATCATTAAGAATTGCAGAGCTTGCGACAAAATATCATAAGCCTTGCATTGCGATTAATGCGACAGCAGATAAATTCGATCGTTATGAAGCGTTAGGTGTTACTGGTATGTTCAACTTATTTATGACAATGCCGAAGCGCTATACAAGTTTTGAAGCCGGTTTACAAATCCACTTCTACGCTGTCCAAGCTTTAAAGCTCCTAACAACAACATTCAATACGCAAAAATCACAAACAAAAGCATAATCAACTAATAATCTTAAATGAATAATCAAAAATGGCTGAACCCTTTGTAATTTAGGTTCAGCCATTTTTATATTTATACGTACATAGTGACGTCTCTTTAGTAACGTTAAAGTTGTATTATGCTTCGGTATTGCCTACTTCTTCTGCGATACCTACAATCACTTGTACTGCTTTTTCCATGACATCGATAGAAGCGTATTCAAATGGGCCATGGAAGTTATCGCAACCTGTGAAGATGTTTGGTGTCGGTAAGCCCATAAATGATAGTTGTGAGCCGTCTGTACCACCGCGAATCGGTTCGGTATTAGGTTCAATACCTAATTGTTTGAAGACACGTTTTGGAATCTCGATGACTTCAGGTACTTCATTGATTTTTTCAGCCATATTGAAGTATTGGTCATGGACTTCTACTTCAACTGGATTATTTGAATAATCTGCGTTAATTTCATTTTTAATATCTTCAAGTAATGCTTTACGTGCTTCAAAGCGATTGCGGTCGTGATCACGTACGATATATTTCAATTGAGCTTTTTCAGTTGTACCATTGAAGTTCATCAAGTGGAAGAAACCTTCATAGCCTTCTGTTTCTTCTGGCACTTCATCTTGTGGTAATTGACTATCGAAGCGTTCGCCTAATTTAATCGCATTAACCATGACATCTTTCGCAGAACCTGGATGTACATTGACACCATGACAAGTAATCGTTGCTTCAGCTGCGTTAAAGCTTTCAAATTGTAATTCGCCATATTGACTGCCGTCCATTGTATAGGCAAAGTCAGCCCCGAAACGAGCTACATCGAATTTATGAGGCCCGCGTCCGATTTCTTCATCTGGCGTAAATGCGACACGGATACGTCCGTGTTTCACTTCTGGATGTTCAACTAAATAGTTTAAAGCAGTCATAATTTCAGCAACACCCGCTTTATCGTCTGCGCCAAGTAATGATGTACCGTCTGTAATCATTAAAGTGTGGCCTTCTACTGATTTTAAAGCAGGGAAGACAGTTTGGTTTAATTCGCGGTCCGTATCGCCGAGTTGAATTGGCTTGCCGTCGTAGTTTTCAATAATTTGCGGCTTAACATTTGTCGCATTAAAGTCTGGTGAAGTATCAACGTGTGCTAAAAAGCCTACAGTCGGTACTTCTTTTGCGATATTGCTTTCTAATGTCGCAAATAAATAGCCATTATCATCTAAGTCTGTTTCTAAACCAAGATTTTCTAATTCTTGTTTTAACACATTTAACAAATCCCATTGTTTCTCAGTTGATGGTGTTGCTTCTGAGTCTGGATTAGATTGTGTATCAATCTCCGCATAACGTTTCAGTCTGTCGATTAATTGTTCTTTCACTTGATATGCACCCCTTAACCTCTATTATTCATGTTAAATTGTTTCCTATAGGATTTACCTTTCATTTTACCATAGTTGATTCTAATACGATTATAAATATGGTAACTGATTTCTGCACATAATATACCAAAAGCAATGGCACCTGAAATCAAGGTAACCTCTAAAAAGGTGTTGACTGCATGGGTATATTGATTTGTGACTAGGAAACGTGTGGCTTCATACGCAGCGCCCCCAGGTACAAGGGGAATGATACCTGGCACAATAAAGATAATGACAGGTTGGAAATAACGTTTTGCCATCGCATGACTCATAATTGCTAAGATAAAGCTGCCTAGGAAAGAAGCAGCCACTTTACCTGAGTTCAAATCCATCGAAATGATGTAGATGGTCCATCCCATTGCGCCTACATAACCGCATGCCGGCAATTGTTTACGCGGCGCGTTGAATAGGATTGAAAATAGCAATGTAGAACAAAAGCTGATAACAAAGTGAAATAAATAATGTAAGATCAATTCTGTAACACGCCTTTCTTAAAAGAAGAGTAAAATAATCGCAACACCGGCACCGATCGCAAAGGCAGTCAATGCAGCTTCCATACCGCGTGACATCCCAGCAAGCAATTCACCGGCCATTAAATCTCTGATTGCATTAGTGATTAAAATACCTGGTACTAAGACCATGACCCCTGAAATGGTAATAATATCTTGGTTGATGGACAGTCCGAGTTTATGACTGATGGCGGCGACACTAATGACAACAATGGCACTGATAAACTCAGAAAAGAATTTGATTTGAATAAAACGTTGAACGAAATCGAATGTTAAGAAAGCACCTGCACCCGCCAAAATGGCAAAAATGGAATCTTGTGCAACGCCTCCAAACATAAATAAGAAAAATCCACAGGCAATAGAAGCGGCTAAAAATTTAGTTAAATATGAATATTGCAGTGAAGCATGTTCTAAATGAATCAATTCTGATTTTGCTTCATCAATCGTTAGTTCATTTTTAGCGATTTTACGTGAAATATTATTGGCTAGGGCAATTTTTTCTAAGTCCGTTGTTCTATCACGCACACGAATCAATCGTGTGTTCGTTCGGTCGTTTAATGAGAATATAATCGCAGTATTCGACACGAAACTGTTGGTATTATCTAAACCAAAACTATAAGCGATGCGAGACATCGTATCTTCAACACGATATGTTTCTGCGCCGCTTTCAAGTAATATCTTTCCTGCAGTGAGTACAACGTCTATCACTTTGTTCTCATCTATTATGGTAATTGCTTCTTCAGGCACCTTTTTGCGCTCCTTCTCGTTTGATTTTGTTGACACTTGAAAGTTTACAGGGAACAGTAAAAAGTTGCAATAGAACATCGATGATTGCAATAGAAATGAAAAAAAGAGACAAGAACCGTAATAGATTCTTGTCTCAATATGTCATTTTTTGAAACAAATGGTTTATTTAACAATTGGGTTAAACATCACTTGGTTACGCCCTTCATTTTTAGCCATATGCAACATATCATCTGCATCTTTAAAGACTTTACGTTGTGATTTGTAATCGTCTGCGGTTAAATAACCGATACCGATAGATACAGAGAGTTTGATGACTTCTTTATTCGGTAAGTGGAATGTTGATTGTTCCACGCCTGCACGAATACTTTCAGCCAGTTTCACACTTTGGTCAAGTGAATAACCAAGCAGTACTACTGAGAATTCTTCGCCGCCGTTTCTGAATATTTTCATGTTCGGTGGCACATAGTTGATTAATAGTTGTGAGATTTGTTTTAAGACTGCGTCTCCTGAACGGTGCGTAAAGGCATCGTTTACATCTTTGAAGCCGTCGATATCAATTAAAAGTAAACCTAAACTTGTATTTTTATCATCTGCTTTGTCTGTCATTTTATTTAAATGACGATCAAATTCTTTTACATTGCCAAGTCCAGTTAAATAATCATAACGTTCTTCGTTTTCATATCGTTGGACAAGTGTGAAGAAACGCCAAATATCTACAAAGATAATGGAAGATGCGATAGTAACGATAAATGATATCGGAATTAAGTATATAATTTCTTGTAATGTATAGAAGTGCGTAATCATTGAAACGACACTTAAGATAACTAAACTTACGACGTTCAAGATTTGAAGAGACACAATATCATTTTGTTTGATAAAGGGTCCGATGATGCTTACAGCTAAGGCGATAATTAATAAAGCAATATTATATGCCAAAGGATCGCCGTAAACGAAAACATCTACGACAAAAATAATAGCTGCAGCCACCATAGTAAAGAAGACGTTTGTATAACGTCCTAAGAATAAGAGCGGCACAAATGTTAAATAAAGTAAATAATTATGAACTGGTATCGGATAGGCCGCAAGTAAAAGTGCGACGACAGTCATAAGAATCGTGACATAAGTTTGTGAAAACTTCATTTGTTTCGTTTCTGAATATTGCAGTCTATGAAAGAGATAGATACCTGCAACAGTCACCGAAGTGTTGTAAATGATAGCTTCAATCATAATTGATCTGCTCCTTTGTATAACCACTTAGTTATTGTAAGTGAAAATATACATTTTGTCATCTGAAACATTGATAACTGTTATTATAATCTACTACAATAATCAATAATTCGTGTTAAAATAGATTATTGATATTGTATACATATGAGTATTGAAGGGAGGTTCCCTTGTCAAAAGGCAGATAACAGCGTGTTCTCTTTAAGTATGACATAGATTGAACAGTATTTTGGCAATGGATATAAAATGATAACACTTTTACTGATATTAGTTACCATGGCGGTAAGTGTGATTTTGACGCCGATTGTGATTAAAATATCCAAAAAGCTGGATATTATGGATAAGCCGAATTATCGAAAAGTGCACACGAAACCTGTTTCTGTACTAGGGGGAACGGTGATACTCTTTGCGTTTATTTTAGGAATTTGGATTGGTCATCCTATTGAACGTGAGATTATTCCTTTAATTCTTGGAACGATGATTATGTATTTTGTCGGTTTGATTGATGATGTGCATGACTTAAAGCCGTTGTACAAACTTGCAGGTCAGATTTTAGCTGCGTTAGTCGTAGTGTATCACGGTGTCACAATTGACTTCATTCAATTGCCGTTCGTTCCAGGCACGATTCAGTTCGGTATTTTAAGTATTCCGATTACTGTTTTTTGGATTATTGCGATTACCAATGCGATTAATTTAATCGATGGGCTAGATGGTTTAGCCGCAGGGGTTTCAACTATCGCATTTATGACGATTGGCTTTATTGCGATATTACAAGCGGATATTTTTATCATGATGATTTGTTCAGTCATGATTGGTTCGTTGCTCGGCTTTTTATTTTATAATTCACATCCCGCAAAGATTTTCTTAGGAGACAGCGGCTCACTACAACTCGGCTTTATTATCAGCTTTGTTTCTTTACTCGGGTTCAAAAATATTACTTTCTTCTCGTTACTGTTCCCGATGGTGATTTTAGCCGTACCGTTTATCGATACATTATTTGCGATGATCAGAAGAGCGAAAAAGGGACAACGTATTATGCAGCCGGATAAATCGCATTTACATCACAAGTTATTAAAACTTGGTTATACACACCGTCAAACCGTGTTTTTAATTTATTCGATTGCGATTATGTTCAGTATCTCAAGTGTTATTTTATACTTATCACAACCATGGGGCGTTGTGATGATGTTGATTCTAATTCTAGTCACGATTGAATTGATTGTAGAATTTACAGGATTAATTGATGACAATTATCGTCCGTTATTGAGTATGCTTGAGAAACGTGGCAGCAGACACGACAAAGAATAATATGTAAAATCACATAAAAATAACCGCTTGAGTTTCGTCTTGTGAAATTCAAGCGGTTTTTTATATCTAATTTGTTTCAATATCGAAAGGCAGGCGCGTTACTTGTTCTTCATCTAATTCGAATGTACCTGCAGTAATTCGATTTAAAAAGTTGATAAAGTCTTCGTAATCATCTTCTAATACATCGATACGGTAACTCACTTTATCTGTATACATCGTATCTCTTAAAATGAAGTTTGTTGATTGCAGTTCGTATTCGAATTTACCTGTCTGTTCATAACTGATTGTAACTGTAGTGGGTATCGCATTACGTAATTCAACACGTCCGCCTTCTTTGATCGCATCACGAACGGCGCCACTGTATGCTCTGATTAAGCCACCTGTACCAAGTTTGATGCCGCCGAAGTAACGTGTCACTACAGCTGCAGTATTATGTGTCTCAAGTTTTTTTAGAATTTCTAACATTGGTACGCCAGCTGTACCACTTGGTTCTCCATCGTCATTTGCTTTTTGAATCAACATACTATCGCCGATGGTATACGCTGAACAGTTATGTGTGGCATCCCGATGTTCTTTTTTAACTTCATCAATAAAAGCTTTTGCCTCATCTTCACTTTCTACTGGCTTAATATGAGCGATAAAACGTGACTTGTTAATCACATTTTCAATCACGTATTCTTGTTTAATCGTAATAATATGATTCTCCATTTTATGACATCCTTTAACTAGTTCCTATGACAATAGAATTGCTTGTCTTTGCTTCTATTATACATGCTCCGGATATTTTTTCTAAATGGAAGAATCAATTTTCTTTTTTAATAAAATAGGGTATGATTGACAATGAGTATATTTGAGGAGGAAAATCATGAAGATTGCTGTAATGACGGATTCTACAACATCATTAACACAAGCTTTATTAGATGAATATGATATTTCGGTTGTGCCATTAAGTGTGATATTTGAAAATGGAGATTCCTTTATTGAAAGAGAGGATATTCAACCAAGTGAATTATATCAGCGTATGCGTTCAGAAACGCAAATTCCGACAACAAGTCAGCCCGCTATTGGTAAAGTCGTAGAAGAATATGAGAAACTCAAAGATGAAGGATATACAGATGTTATCGGTTTGTTCTTATCAGCAGGTATCAGTGGTACATACCAATCAGCAACACAAGCTGGCGAAATGGTCGAAGGCATTAACGTGCACACATTCGATTCAAAATTATCAGGTATGATTTTAGGCGGATATGTGGTTTATGCTGCTGAACGCGTAAGAGAAGGTGCATCTCCAGAAACAATCATCGATGAATTATTAGAGATGCGTGAACATACAGGGGCAGAAGTTGTTGTAGATGACTTAAAGAACTTACAAAAGAGCGGCCGTATTACAGGTGCACAAGCGTTTATCGGTACATTGTTAAAAATGAAACCTGTCTTAAAATTCGAGGATGGCGTGATTGTACCATTAGATAAAGTGCGTACGAAAAAACGTGCTGTCAAACGCATTGAAGACGGTGTGTTAGAAAAAGTGAAAGATTATGATGAGGTTACACTCTATGTCGTTAATGGTGATTCAAGAGAAGATGGCTTGAAACTTTATGAGAATTTGAAAAAACGTTGCCCTGATCATTATGTGATCAACTATTCGGATTTCAGTCCGGTTATCGCATCGCATTTAGGTGTCGGCAGTGTCGCATTAGGTTTCACTAATAAACGTATTCCATCTTTAGAAAATCGTCCAGAGGACTATGTAGAGCAATAATAAATTTAAATACAATTTTTCGGGCAAATGAAGTCCACTGTCTCAGACAGTGACTTGATTTGTCTTTTTTTATTTAGGAGGGATTATACTGACAACAATTAAGCATTATGGAAAGTTAGTCAGAAGTACGAAACATCTGACTGATGAAACGATTATCTATAAAGGACCAGGTGTGATACAAAATGACAAAGGAAAATGGTATTGTCAGCAATGTGGAACACCTCATCAAGACGAGTATTATACGTATCATTCAAAAATTCACGATCAACCGATAACTTATTGTCGAAGTTGTTTATCACTCGGTCGTATGGATAGCTTTAAGCCAATATATATTACCAAAACTGCACATCAAATTAGTTCAGGAGAATATCATTTGGACTTTGAACTGTCTGAACAACAAGCCTATGCTTCCTCACATATTATTCGAGCGATTCAACAGCAGGAAAATTTATTACTATATGCGGTAACAGGTGCAGGAAAAACAGAAATGATGTTTGCGGGAATTCAACATGCCAGACAACAAGGTATGAATGTGGCGATTGTATCACCGCGTGTCGATGTGGTCATTGAAATCAGCAAGCGTATTATCGAATCGTTTAAAGGTGAACATATAGACGTCTTGTACCAAGGACAAAGCCAGACGTATCAAGGTCATTTTGTCATTGCGACGGTGCATCAATTATATCGCTTTAAACAACACTTTGATGTGATATATATTGATGAGGTTGATGCATTTCCGCTTGCGATGGATCCTTTATTGATGCAGACACTCATTCAAGCCTCAGCTTCTGCTTATAGTCATATTTATATGATAGCTACGCCTTCCTCACGTTTATTAAAACAATTCAAAAAAGAGAATATCATTACTTTACCAGCGCGTTATCATCGTAAACCGCTTCCTGTCCCCAAATTCCACTACTTCAAATTCAAACCGAAACGCATGCAACGCTATTTACTCGAACTTCTTCGAAAACAACTTGAAAACCAACGCGTCACTTTAGTCTTCTTTAATCAAATTGAAGCGATGGAACAAGCATTGGTACACTATCAAAAATGTTTCAAAGACTTGGTGGCAGTTCATAGTGAAGATGCCTTACGTTTTGAGAAAGTAGAAGCTTTAAGAGCAGGTAAACATCCGATTATCTTCACGACCACGATTTTAGAACGGGGTTTTACGATGGCACATTTAGATGTCATTGTCATCGACAGCCAAAGTTTCCAAACTGCAGCTTTAGTTCAAATTGCTGGACGTACAGGACGTAAAATACAAGATACCAGCGGCTTAGTGTTGTTTTTGCATAATGGGGTCACCTTATCTATGGTGCAAGCCAAACGCCAAATTAAACAAATGAATCAATTAGGGTTACAAAAGGGGTGGTTGGATGCCGAAATGTAAACTATGCTTAACTCCATTTTCGGAACCTTTAACTGCCGCAAATTTTTATAAATCACCTCAAATTCTGTGTGAACATTGTCGACAGGCATTTGAAGCATGTCGTCTAGAAAAAGTGAAACGCTGTCCGCGTTGTTTAAAACCGTTAGACGAAAGTGAAGAAGCTTGTTTAGATTGTCAGTTTTTAGCTCGCAAATTCAACTTAATGCATCAACTTTATTGTGATTACCGTTATACAGGGAAAGTACGCGAGACGATTCATCAATATAAAATTGCTGGAGATACGGCATTATGTGAAGTCATCGCAAACCTTATTCGATTGCCGAAGCAACAGTATGACTATATCATTCCAATTCCTTCACCAATCGCAAGGGATCAACAAAGAACATTTAATCCAGTAGAAATGGTTTTAGCTGCAAAAGGGGTTAAGTATCATCTGATACTGCAAACAGACGTTAGACCGAAACAATCCACTTTGAATAAAGCAATGCGTGCCAAAGCTCCCAATCCATTTTATATTAATCCTGTATTTCAAGATGTAGATTTACAAAATAAGCGCATTTTACTCGTAGATGATATTTATACAACAGGGCTAACGGCCCATCATGCGATTGAAGCTTTATTTATCAGAAAAGTTGGAAAAATAGATGTATTTGCTTTTGCTAGATAGTTGAAACATGTTATTATAAAGGTGAGCATTACCAATCAAAACATATATAGAGGTTAAAGGAGTCGATCACTATGATTAGATTTGAAATTCATGGAGACAACCTCACTATTACAGACGCAATTCGTAATTACATTGAGGACAAAGTTGGTAAACTAGAACGTTACTTTACAAATGTGCCGAACGTTGATGCACATGTTAAAGTAAAAACTTACGCCAATTCAAGCACTAAAATTGAAGTGACAATTCCGCTTAAAGACGTGACACTTCGTGCAGAAGAAAGAAACGACGATTTATATGCGGGCATTGATTTAATCACTAACAAATTAGAACGTCAAGTGCGTAAGTACAAAACACGCGTTAATCGTAAAAAACGTAAAGAGAATGAGAAAGAACCATTCCCATCAATCCCAGCAGCTACACCAGAAACTGCTGATCAAGATAACAATGATGAAATCGAAATCATTCGTTCTAAACAATTCAGCTTAAAACCGATGGATTCTGAAGAAGCCGTATTACAAATGGACTTATTAGGTCATGACTTCTTCATCTTTACAGACCGTGATACAGATGGTACAAGCATCGTTTATCGCAGAAAAGATGGAAAATACGGTTTAATTGAAACAGTTGAAAATTAATAATTAATGTCTCATGAGAGGCTCGCAGCTGTGAGGTTGCGAGTCTCTTTTTTAATGACTACTAATTTCAAAGATTAAGTTTGTATTAATAAGATTGTATTTGATTGATTTCAGTAAGTTGAACGTGTCAAAATATAGAGGATATGTTTGAAACGTGTAATGCACCAACAACACAAATAGAAACTTTGGATTAAGTGAAGAAAATCATAAACACTGATACTTATAAATAAAGAGTTATCAACTATTAGATTGAGTATATAAGTGTAACTTTTACGATATAAATGGTAAGATGAATTGTTGTAAGCCAAACAGTTTTTATACCAAAGGAGCGAACAGAATGGGTTTTTTATCAAAAATTGTTGACGGCAATAAGAGAGAAATTAAACGCCTAGGTAAGCAAGCGGACAAAGTACTCGCATTAGAAGAGGAAATGTCGATTCTTACTGATGAAGAAATTAGAAATAAAACACAAGAACTTAAAGAACGAGTTCAAGCTGAAGAAGATGTAGTTAAACAAGATAAAATATTAGACGAAATCCTTCCTGAAGCCTTTGCTTTAGTAAGAGAAGGGGCTAAACGTGTGTTCAATATGTCACCTTACCGTGTCCAAGTCATGGGCGGTATTGCGATTCATAACGGTGATATTTCAGAAATGAGAACCGGTGAAGGTAAAACGTTGACAGCGACAATGCCGACGTATTTGAACGCTTTAGCAGGTCGCGGTGTACACGTTATTACAGTCAACGAATATTTAGCAAGTGTACAAAGTGAAGAAATGGCTGAGTTATATAACTTCTTAGGTTTATCTGTAGGATTAAACTTAAACAGTTTATCAACAGAGGAGAAACGCCAAGCCTATAATGAAGATATCACGTACAGTACTAACAACGAACTTGGTTTCGATTACTTACGTGACAACATGGTGAATTATGCAGAAGAACGTGTTATGCGTCCGCTTCACTTCGCCATCATTGATGAGGTCGACTCTATCTTAATCGACGAAGCACGTACACCTTTAATTATTTCTGGTGAAGCAGAAAAATCAACATCACTTTACACACAAGCGAACGTATTCGCGAAAATGTTGAAAGCTGAAGATGATTATAACTATGATGAGAAAACAAAATCTGTTCAATTAACAGATCAAGGTGCAGATAAAGCTGAACGTATGTTTAAACTGGATAACTTATATGATTTAAACAACGTAGATATTATTACACATATCAATACAGCATTACGTGCCAACTATACACTACAACGTGATGTCGACTACATGGTGACAGATGGTGAAGTATTAATCGTTGACCAATTTACAGGTCGTACAATGCCAGGTCGTCGTTTCTCAGAAGGGTTGCACCAAGCGATTGAAGCAAAAGAAGGCGTGCAAATCCAAAATGAATCTAAGACAATGGCATCGATTACGTTCCAAAACTTCTTCCGTATGTACAACAAATTATCTGGTATGACAGGTACAGCGAAAACTGAAGAAGAAGAGTTCCGTAATATCTATAACATGACAGTTACGCAAATTCCGACGAACCGTCCTGTACAACGTATCGATAAACCTGATTTAATTTATATTAGTCAAAAAGGTAAATTCGACGCGGTGGTTGAAGATGTTGTAGAAAAACATAAAAAAGGTCAACCGATTCTTTTAGGTACAGTAGCGGTTGAAACCAGTGAATATATTTCTAAGTTATTGAAAAAACGCGGCGTACGTCATGACGTCTTAAACGCGAAAAACCATGAGCGTGAAGCAGAAATCGTTTCTACTGCAGGTCAAAAAGGTGCTGTAACGATTGCGACAAACATGGCCGGTCGTGGTACAGATATCAAACTTGGCGAAGGTGTCGAAGAACTGGGCGGTTTAGCAGTTATCGGTACAGAACGTCATGAATCACGTCGTATCGATGACCAATTACGTGGTCGTTCTGGTCGTCAAGGTGACAGAGGTGAAAGTCGTTTCTACTTATCACTTCAAGACGAATTAATGGTACGTTTCGGTTCAGAACGTCTTCAAAACATGATGGGCCGTTTAGGTATGGATGATTCTACACCGATTGAATCTAAAATGGTTTCTCGTGCTGTAGAGTCTGCACAAAAACGTGTGGAAGGTAATAACTTCGATGCGCGTAAACGTATCCTTGAATATGACGAAGTATTACGTAAGCAACGTGAAATTATTTACGGTGAACGTAACAGCATTATCGATAATGAAGAAAGTTCTGATCTTGTAAAAACAATGATGCGTTCAACACTAGATCGCGCCATCGGTTATTATGTAAATGATGACTTAGATGAAGTAGATTACGATCCGTTCATTAATTATGTAGAAGATGTCTTCTTACATGAAGGTGAATTAGATATCTCTGAAATCAAAGGTAAAGATAGAGAAGATATCTTTGATACAGTATGGGAAAAAGTTGAAGCTGCTTATGAAAAACAAAAAGCTAATATTCCTGAGCAATTTAATGAGTTCGAACGTATGATTTTATTACGTTCTATCGATAGTCGTTGGACAGACCATATCGATACGATGGACCAATTACGTCAAGGTATTCATTTACGCTCATACGGACAACAAAACCCACTTCGTGATTATCAAAATGAAGGACATCAACTGTTCGATAATATGATGATGAATATCGAAGAAGATGTCAGCAAATATATCCTTAAGTCTGTCATCACAGTAGAAGATGATGTGGAACGTGATAAAGCAAAGGAGTATAAAGGGCAGCATGTCTCAGCTGAAGACGGTAAAGAGAAAGTCAAAGCGAAACCGATTGTGAAAGGCGACCAAGTCGGCCGTAACGATCCCTGCCCATGCGGAAGCGGCAAGAAATACAAAAACTGCTGCGGCAAATAGTATGCATTTCTAAGAACCATTGCGTATTGTAAGGAAGAAAATTTGTTCTTCCTTACAGGCAGTCGGTTCTTTTTTCGGCTCTATAATAAATTCGGTTGATGAGATAACCT
>NZ_KV840330.1:0-3893 GCF_001839185.1 Staphylococcus sp. HMSC65H10
TTATACTATAAATTCAACTTTGCAACAGAACCGTTGTTCTTAACTTTAAGCGTTAAAAATGTTTATGACGGTGAGGAATTAAATAAAAGTTTGTCTAAAATGTCAGAGGGTTTTAGACGAATGATGGGTTATAAAAAGGTTAGTAAGAATTTGGTGGGCTTTATGCGTGCAACAGAGGTAACTGTAAATCAAATAGATAATTCTTATAATCAACACATGCATGTGTTGTTGTGTGTTGAAAGTACATATTTCAAGAATACAGTGAATTACATCGACCAGGGTCAATGGACTGGGTTTTGGAAAAAAGCAATGAAATTAGATTATGATCCAGTTGTTGATGTTAGAGCAATTAAACCAAAAAATAAGGGAAAATCAGATATAAAATCAGCAATTGATGAAACTGCAAAATATCCAGTAAAAGATACAGATTTTATGACTGATGACGAAGAAAGAAATTTGCAGCGTTTAGCTGATTTGGAGGAAGGACTTTATCGAAAAAGATTAATTTCATATGGTGGTTTATTAAAGGAAATTCATAAGGAATTAAATCTTGATGACGCAGAAGATGGCGATTTAATACATACAGATGATGAAGAAAAAGCAGATGAAGATGGCTTTTCTATTATTGCAATGTGGAATTGGGAACGGAAAAATTATTTTATTAAAGAGTAATTCAACAAAAGGGCCAAGATTGTTTAAGCAAAACAAGACAAGTTAAGGGGTGCAGTTTACGCACCCCTTAACTTACTTATTAAATAATTTATAGCTATTGAAAAGAGACAAGAATTGCTCAAAGCTAATATTGTTTAAATCGTCAATTCCCGCATGTTTTAAGGACTTGTTAAATTGATTCTTTGTAAATATTTTCTTGTATTCTTTGTTAACCCATTTCATAACGAAATAATTATACTTCCGTTTATCTTTGTACGATATTCTTGATTTTTTTCTATTTAATCTGATAAGCGAGCTATTCACTTTAGGTTTAGGATGAAAATATTCTCTTGGAACCATACTTAATATAGAAATATCAACTTCTGCCATTAAAAGTAACGCCAATGAGCGCTTTGTATTCAATAACCTTTTAGCAAACCCGTACTCCACGATTAAATAACTCTCATCAGCTATACTTTCAAAAACAACTTTGCGTATTATGTCCGTACTTATGTTGTAAGGTATATTACCAAATATTTTATAGGATTGGTTTTTAGGAAATTTAAACTGCAATATATCCTTGTTTAAAACTTGAAAATTATCGTGATCAACAAGTTTATTTTCTGTAGTCTTGCATAATTTATGGTCTATTTCAATAGCAGTTACGAAATTACACCTTTGTACTAATTCAAGGGTAAAATGCCCTTTTCCTGAGCCAATTTCAAAGATATTATCATGTTCATTTAAGCTTATATTTGTCATTATTTTATCTATATTACGTTTCGAAGTAATAAAGTTTTGACTGTCTTTTATATTTTTTTTGTTCATTATAACCCTCTTTAATGCGGTTATAATGAATTTTGCTTATCAACGATTCATTATAACCACTTATTTTTTGTTTGGTTGATAATGAACTGTGTTGATTACAAAAATACTAAAAATGCCCATATATTAATTCTCCTTCTTATAAACTTAAAATAATTATAGCACAAGCTCTGATAAATAAGAACATGATGAACGACCGTTAAATTTGTACTGCAATCGGGCGCGATTGCTGAATAAAAGATACGAGAGACCTCTCTTGTATCTTTTTTATTTTGAGTGGTTTTGTCCGTTACACTAGAAAACCGAAAGACAATAAAAATTTTATTCTTGCTGAGTCTGGCTTTCGGTAAGCTAGACAAAACGGACAAAATAAAAATTGGCAAGGGTTTAAAGGTGGAGATTTTTTGAGTGATCTTCTCAAAAAATACTACCTGTCCCTTGCTGATTTTTAAACGAGCACGAGAGCAAAACCCCCTTTGCTGAGGTGGCAGAGGTCGGGTTTTTTTGTTTCTTTTTTCACGAAAAAAAAAGAAAGGTCTTAAAGGTTTTATGGTTTTGGTCGGCACTGCCGACAGCCTCGCAGAGCACACACTTTATGAATATAAAGTATAGTGTGTTATACTTTACATGGAAGTGGTTGCCGGAAAAAGCAAAAATGCCTCACATTTGTGCCACCTAAAAAGGAGCGATTTACATATGAGTTATGCAGTTTGTAGAATGCAAAAAGTGAAATCACCTGGACTAAAAGGCATGCAATTTTATAATCAAAGAGAGCGAGAAAGTAGAACGAATGAAGATATTGACAGAGAGCGAACACATGAAAATTATGATTTACAAAACGATAAAAATATAAATTATAACGAACGTGTAAAAGACATAATCGATTCACAAAAAACAGGCACACGAAAAACAAGAAAAGATGCTGTTCTTGTAAATGAGTTGCTAGTAACATCTGACCGAGATTTTTTTGAGCGACTGGATCCAGGAGAACAAAAACGATTTTTTGAGGAAAGTTATAAATTATTTTCTGAACGATACGGCAAGCAAAATATTGCTTACGCAACAGTTCATAACGATGAGCAAACCCCTCATATGCATTTAGGTGTTGTGCCTATGCGTGATGGAAAACTACAAGGAAAAAATGTGTTTAATCGTCAAGAATTGTTATGGCTACAAGATAAATTCCCCGAGCATATGAAAAAACAGGGTTTTGAGTTGAAGCGTGGTGAACGTGGCTCTGACCGTAAACATATTGAGACATCTAAATTTAAAAAACAAACTTTGGAAAAAGAGATTGATTTTCTAGAAAAAAACTTGGCAGTTAAAAAAGATGAATGGACTGCTTATAGCGATAAAGTTAAATCAGATTTAGAAGTACCAGCGAAACGGCACATGAAAAATGTTGAAGTGCCAACGGGCGAAAAGTCCATGTTTGGTTTAGGAAAAGAAATAATGAAAACAGAAAAGAAACCAACTAAAAACGTTGTTATATCGGAGCGTGACTATAAAAACTTAGTGACTGCTGCGAGAGATAACGATAAGTTAAAACAGCATGTTAGAAATCTCATGAGTACTGATATGGCGAGAGAATATAAAAAATTAAGTAAAGAACATGGGCAAGTTAAAGAAAAATATAGTGGTCTTGTAGAGCGATTTAACGAAAATGTAAATGATTATAATGAGTTGCTTGAAGAAAACAAGTCTTTAAAGTCTAAAATAAGCGATTTAAAGCGTGATGTGAGTTTAATCTATGAAAGCACTAAGGAATTCCTTAAGGAACGTACAGACGGCTTAAAAGCCTTTAAAAACGTTTTTAAGGGGTTTGTAGACAAGGTAAAGGATAAAACAGCACAATTCCAAGAAAAACACGATTTAGAACCTAAAAAGAACGAATTTGAACTAACTCATAACCGAGAGGTAAAAAAAGAACGAAGTCGAGATCAGGGAATGAGTTTATAAAATAAAAAAAGCACCTGAAAAGGTGTCTTTTTTTGATGGTTTTGAACTTGTTCTTTCTTATCTTGATACATATAGAAATAACATCATTTTAATATTTTGTAGATAAACGTTGTTATATCAACGGTTTGTGTTAATTATAAGTGAAATTATTGGTTGAAAGTAAAAACCCCATCTGTTAAAGTTTAAGTTACCACACAAAAACCAAATAACGGATGGGGGTTCTTATTTAATTATGTGCCATAATAATAGCATTTATTCCAGTCAAAAATCAAGTGTACTCGTGGATAAAACAAAAAGTGGAAAAGTGAGACCATGGCGAGAAAAGAAGATTGCTAATGTAGGTTATTTTGAATTGTTGCATGTTCTTGAGTTGAAAAAATCTGAACGTGTAAAAGATTGTGCGAATGTATTGGAGTTTAAAAAGAAGGTTCTGTTGCAAAGTAAAAAAATATAGCTAA
>NZ_KV840331.1:0-28130 GCF_001839185.1 Staphylococcus sp. HMSC65H10
TTTAGCTCACCAGTCCTATTTGACAGAGAGCCAATAAAAGCCATCTATTAATTATAGTTTAACAACGTTTGCAGCTTGAGGACCGCGGTCGCCTTCAACTACTTCAAATTCTACTGATTGACCTTCTTCTAATGATTTGTAACCTTCTTGGTTAATTGCTGAGAAGTGTACGAATACATCGTTTTCTCCTTCAACTTCGATAAAACCGAATCCTTTTTCAGCGTTGAACCATTTAACTGTACCTTGTTTCATAATTTGTGAAACCTCCAAGACTAAAATTCAATATGCTTATTCGCATATTACAAAAAATACTTACGATAATTAGAGTATTGTAAAACCACAAAAGTAAATCTTGATATCTATATCATTCTAATCACTTTTCAACAGTCTTATGTATATGCTGCAGGTGGATTAATAACTGTTCATGACTCAATATAAATCTTACGATACCACCCTTAGTTGCAGATCACGCAAAAGCAATGTTATCGGTATGTTCTATATGTGTTTGAGCTAAATATTCTTTGCAATATGGAATAAAACTATTGCTTAAAACCCATTATAGTGCATTCCCCATATCATTGCAATACAAATAGTAAAAAATAATTAGTCAATAATTGGGAGGTCGTAATATACTTCGTTATTATATAATACGATAAAGCTATAAAATATTTGCATATCTTCATCGCAATCTTCACAAAACCCCATATCACAATTATTGTAGAATGCATAAATGTTGTACTTACCTTTTATGAAATTATCAAACTTCATTTTAGACAAACAAATCAGTTCTCTGTATTTTTTAAGCATATCCTCATATTGTTCAAATTGAAATTGTTCATAGATATTATCGCGCCAATCATCGAACAACCACCATCCCTCATAGTCAGCTCTGATTATATTGACTGTCCACACTTTAAAATCCCCTTTTTAGAAAATCATTTCTCTTTATATTTTTAACTATTGAAGAGATAATTTCAAGAAATGTGTTTGTATTTATAGATATTGGGTTGTGTAGTAAATATTAGTTTTTTGCCCTGAAAATTCGTATAATAAAACAAAGAGGTGATCTTATGCAACGTAGAAAAATTCAAGTATTTGGACAAGTACAAGGTGTCGGATTCCGTTATTTTACTGAACGCCTTGCACAGAAATATCATATTACAGGAACAGTACAAAATGTTGAGCAATATGTAGAAATATATGCCCAAGGTGAAGAACAAGAACTCGAACAATTCACACAAGCGATAATCGAGGGTGCTTCCCCTGCTTCCAATGTCACAGACTACAACATTGAACATCTAGATACAGATTCATCTTTAGAAAGATTTAGAACTATTTAAAAAGGAAGATGTAAATTGAGATATTATATTTCTCGAATTTATGGAACACTTGTAGGTGTTCCAGCTGCTATTGTCGCTTGGCTCACAAGTATTTATGCATTCGATATATTATTTGTATATGATTTAGGAATCGGTATTGCAGCATTCTTTGCTTTTTACCTTCCTACTCAATTTTTCACATCCAAAAAATATTTAAATGAAATAGGATTAACACGAAGAGACTTTAGATTTGTGCGTCACCATTTAAATAATGCGCAAACAAAAGTTAGAAAACTACTAAAATCCTTTATCAACGTGCGATCAATAAAAGATTTCAAGCAAGTTAACGAAATTCATAGGTTAGCACGAACGATATATTTTACGGTGAGACAGCAACCACAAAAGTTCTTTATTGTTGATAGCTTTTTCTATTCGCACTTAGACAATGCGTTGAACTTGATTGAAAGCTATACAAGATTGGCAAAAATGCCAGCAAAATCTAAAGAAGAAAAACAAAAGTTAGAACAAACACGTATTACCTTAGATGAAGTTAAAAGAACTTTAGTTGCTGATTTAAAGCGATTAAATGAAGAAGACTATACACGTCTTGATGTTGAAATGGAAATGAATAAAATAGAGCAACAACGTCACTTACAAAGAAAGGAGCATGATTAATGGCTAACGAAAATGAAATGCCGACACATCCAGAGTTACAGAGCCAGATTTCAAATGACCAGACACTCATGGAGGCTAATAAAGATTTCACGCCAGAACAACAAAAGAAAATTCAAGAGTTGGCAAATCAGATTGAACCGATGAATTATGACTCACTGATGAAATTCGGTTCCAATGCACAATCTAGTATGTCGACTTTCGCACATAAAATGCTGACTGAAGTAAAGTCTAAAGATACAGGCCCTATCGGAGATACATTAAATCAATTAATGGTAAAACTTAAAGAAGTACAACCCGATGACTTTAAACAAGAAAAAGATTCTTTCATAAAGAAAATTTTTAAACGCGCTAAAGCTTCTGCGAATGAAATTTTCTCAAGAATGCAATCAGTTGGCTCTCAAGTAGACCGTATTTCTGTTGAATTAAAAAATCATAAAGATGGATTGAACAGAGATATTCAATTATTAAACGGTCTATATGATCAAAATAAAGACTACTTTGAAGAACTTAATCTTTATATTGCAGCGGCACAAGAAAAGAAGCAAGCAATCTTAGAACAAGAATTACCTGAGAAAAGACAAAAGGCATATGAATCAGGCAATCAAATGGATATTCAAGAAGTAGCTGATTTAGAACAATTTGCGGATCGTTTAGATAAACGTATCTACGATTTACAGTTATCTAGACAAATATCACTACAAACTGCACCACAAATTCGTATGATTCAAAATGTGAACCAAACACTTGCCGAAAAAATTCAAAGCTCAATTTTGACAAGTATTCCATTGTGGAAAAACCAAATGGCTATTGCGTTAACATTGATGCGTCAACGACAAGCAATGTCAGCACAACGTGCAGTTACAGATACTACCAATGACCTGTTAACTGCGAACTCAGAGTTGTTAAAACAAAATGCAGTGGATACAGCTGTTGAAAATGAACGTGGAATTGTTGATATTGAAACATTAAAATCAACACACGAGAATATTATTGAAACAGTTGAACAAACATTGCAAATTCAAGCTGAAGGTCGTGAAAAACGTCAACAGGCTGAACAAGAATTGCAACATTTAGAAGCGGATATGAAAGAACGCTTATTAACAATGAAAGAAAATAAAGTACAATAACAAACAAAAACGATTATCTCCCTTACCGTTTTGGTGAAAGATAATCGTTTTTTCTTTTGTATGATTGAACAATATTAATTTTTGGGTAAGTATAACGAGATAAGTTCAAAGGAGTCTGGTAACTAATGACACAACACTTCAATAAAGGTGTTTTGTTTTATCATCAAGCTGCAGGTCAAGGCAACCTGTATAAATCAATTGGACAAGTAACAGAAAGCTTAGTTCAAATGTGTGATGATTTAACAATTAAATTAAGTAAAGAAGAAGGAGATATTAAAAAGTTTTGTGATACTGTAGCACAAAATGATGACCATTCATATGATATCTTCTTTATCTTAGGCGGCGATGGTACAGTTAATGAGTTAGTAAATGGCGTCGTAAAAAATGAGTTAAATATTCCTATCGGCATTATTCCAGGCGGAACGTTTAATGATTTTGCTAAAACATTAAATTTGGCTGCTAGACCTGTACAAGCAGCACAACAATTGCTTGAAGCTAAAGTGAAATCTTTTGATGTATTAGATATTAATGGTCATATTGCGTTAAACTTTGCCGGAATCGGTATGATGGTAGAAAATGCAGAAAATGTAGATTCAAACAGTAAGAAAGTTTTTGGTAAGTTAAGTTATATCTTTACTACTTTAAAAGTAATTGCTGATCCTGAAACCTATAAATATGAAGTTAAAGCAAATGGTGAAAGTTATTCAGGAGAAACATCCATGATCCTCATCGCAAATGGTAATTTTGTCGGTGGAAGCAGAATTCCTTTAGAAGACTTATCCCCTTGCGATGGTAAAATGAATATCTTCCTATTCAAAAATCATAATATGAGTTTAATTAAGGATTTCTTCCACGTGAAAGACAGTATGAATTGGAATGATATCACTGAGAATATCACATTAGTATCCACTGATGAAGCAACTTTAGAAACGACTCCAAATACTAAAATGGACATTGATGGAGAAATATTATTTGATACGCCTGCTGAAATTAAATTGTTAAAAGACAAAGTAAAACTATTGTATGTAGATATAGAAAACGAATAAGAATAGAAAACGGGAGTGTACATATGATTTGTACACTCCCGTTCTAGATTTATAGAATTATTCTTTTTCGTAAACGATTGGTTTTTGATTTTTTGCGCCTAAGCTGATTAAGTACCCGATAATTACAGCTACAATCGCAATTGGGAACCATTCTAGGCTGTTGCTAGCAAGTGGTAATTTGCTCCAAGCTCCAAAATGAATCCATTCTTTAGCAACCGCTACACTAATTAATGATGTAATTGTAATCACAATAATTGTAAATTGTTGGACGATTGGTTTCATTGGAACAAATCGTGCCATCAAAATTAATAATACAGTTGTAATTCCGATTGGATATAAAATCATCAATACTGGAATTGAAAGTTGAATAACTTGGTTTAAACCTAAGTTAGCAAGTACTAAACTGATACCAGTAAAGACTAATACATAAGCTTTGTAAGAGATTTTAGGGAAAATACTATTAAAGTATTGACTTACTGATACTACAAGTCCACATGCTGTTGTTAAACATGCAAGTGCAACGATAATACCTAATAAGTATTTACCAAACTCACCATAACCAGTTCCGGCAATTGTAGTCAGTAAGTATGTACCGACGTTTTGGTCATGTGCTGCTAAATCTTTTAATTTCTCTGGAGATACAACCATATGGTTACCGATATAACCTAGAGAAATATAAATGAACATTAAACCAGCTGCTGCAATTACACCTGCCATTGCTGTTTGTTTGAAGATTGTATCAGCATGTGTCACTCCTGTTGCTTTAACTGCATTTACTACAATCATAGAGAAAGCAATTGCGGCAATTGCATCCATTGTAAGGTAACCTTGTGTAAAACCTTGAGAGAAACCTGTTAATGTTGATGTATATGCTTCTGTACCATGGCTAGATGGATTACCACCGAAGTCCATAAATCCTTTGATAATCATAGCAATGATTGTAATCAACAATGCTGGCGTTAATAATGAACCGATACGGTCTACCATTTTACCAGGGCTCAAACAAAGATATAATACTACTGCGAAATAAACAACTGAGAAAATAAATAACGCAATTGGGCTGCTTGTATTAATGATCGGTGTAACAGTCATTTCAAATGATGTTGACGCTGTACGCGGAATTGCGAACAACGGTCCGATTGTTAAATAAATAGCCACTAGGAATACTACTGAGAAAATAGGTGATATTTTATTAAATGATCCGATATAACCTTGTTTATCTAAAGCACCTACTACCACACCTAATAACGGAAGCCCGATTCCCGTTAATACAAATGCGAGAATAGCTGGCCAGAAATAATGACCGCTATCTAGTCCTAAGTTTGGTGGGAAGATAAGGTTTCCGGCGCCAAAGAAGATGGCAAACAAGGTAAACCCGATAATCCATGTGTTTTTATTCATTTTGATGTGCTCCTTCTGTTACTATAAATCTTAAATATTGCTTTATTTTAGCATAATGCACTAGGAATTGCCATATAAACTTTCAGAAAATTTAAAAAGTATCACGCGAAATTTGTTACATAATCAGTGAAATATGTCATTTTACTAATTTTAAAACAAAATAATACGCATACAATCAACAAGATAATGTCTTATTGTGTTTTGTATGCGTATTGTATAAGGTCTTTAAACAGACTTCAATAATAGTTTTTTCAATAAAGGTGAAAGTTGACTCGGTAAGTTCTCAACACCTTCTACAAATAAAGCGTATTGTCCATATATATTATGGATGGTACGTTCAATATCTTCAGTAATTTCTTCTTGACTTAAGAATACGTTAAATATCTCAACACCATATTTTCTAGCTTCTTCAACAGCTTCGTACGTGTCAATAATACCATCTTGATCGTAATTATATGCTGAAGGTTCACCATCAGAAAAGATGATTAAAAATTGTTGGTGATGCGGTCTGCTTAATAAGCGTTCACTTGCAATTCTGATTGCGACACCATCCCTATTATCATCTTGTGGCGTTAATTCCATTATTCTAGCGCTGTCTTTTGAACCGATAGAATAATTATAATTGATAATTTCATCAATAATATTAGGTTGCGATTTGTCATCAGCATCAAATGCATCCTCATTAAATGCTAAAACTTCATGTTTTACATTCAGTTTTTTCAAGGTTTCATGGAATAATACGACACCTTTGATTGTTTCTTCCATTTTATCAATCATACTTGCTGATGCATCAACAAGTAATGTGAATGTCGCATCGAAGGAACGACTTAAATCTTGTTTTTTATAGAACATTTTATATTGGTCATCAATAAACCAATTGATTAAGTCTCTTTGTAAACGTCCTTTAGTAAGGTTATGACGTTCATCAACTTGTTCACGTTCTATCGTTTTTTCAATGATTTGTGTTAAATCCTTGATTTCGTATTGTACTTCTCGTTCTACTTCGTGATATGCTGCACGATCCTCAGCTGTTATTTCCGGCACATTCCATTTAATTTCCACATTTTCATTGATACCTTTTAAGGCAAAAGGTTGTGATGAAGCACCTGTTTGGCCACCCGACTCATTATCTATGGTCTCATTTGATCCTTTACCCTTTTTAGTCATCATATCTGTCATATCATCAGAAGCATCACCTTCACGTGCGTTGTCATTATCACTGACAGCTTCACTGTTCTCGCCTTCATGGAGTTCCATTTCTAGGTAAGAACCACCTTGCGATTTAGAGTCTTGTGCTTTGGTGTCAGCTTCAGCTGTCTCGATGTCATCATCTTCATCTGTGTCATCTTTACCGTCAACATTTGCTGCATCCACACGTTTAAGGTCATCGAAAGTTTCAGCTTGGATTTCTTTATAAACTTTACGTGGAATGTAATAATACTCATTTAGCATGTCTTCATCTAATAAGTCATCAAGCTGATACATAATACGTTCAGCTAAGAACTTATTGTCTTCTGATGTGTAGTTCATAAAGAAATTAGGCAGATACATATACATACTTTGTAAGATTGGATCTAAATCAGGTCTAATACTAGGCACTTCATAAAAGTCTTCAGTTAATAGTGATTTCTCTAAATATAAGAAGATTAAATCAGTATAAGTTGTTTTTGTGCGATAAACACTGATTTGCGACTCAGTATAGTTAAGACGAATTTGTTTGCGCAAAGCGATTGCATCTTTCATACTTGGGCGAATTTTAACAATCGCATTCAGGACACGCATATCTTCTAATAGCTTGAAGACTTGTTTAAAGAAACTTGGATGTTTAAATTCTTGATTATCTAGTACTTCATTCACAATAAATTCATCCATTAATCGATAACCATAGGTCGCAAGTAAAACATCTGTCTTTAGTCCAGTAATTTCAATATGACTTGGACGGTGTGTCCAGAAGACACTAGCGATTAATTCATTTTCGATCGGATCATAATAAGGGAATTTTTGAATTTTGACATGCGTTTGATTATTTTCTAAAAGTAAACGTGCAAGGTCTTGCAACATCATCACTTTTTTAGCGTCTAAGATTTCATCATTAAATTTGATAAATCGATTGGTCATAAAAATCCCTCACTAAAAGTTCAATTCTATTGCATTAATAATCGCTTGTTGTTCACGTTCATCTTCTAACTTGTCAATAATCGCACGTTGGATTGCACGTTCAATCGGCATGACTGTTGCTAAATCACTCATATCAATCAATGCACGGATACTTGCAGCTTCTTCAGAAATTTGCCCTTGTTTTGTCATAGTACGTAAGTCTTCATTAAATGCGACAATTTTTGAAATAAGTGCATCATCGTCTAAGCGGCTTTGTTCTTTAATAACTGTTTTTAATGTTTCGCCATCAATATAGTCTACATGAATAACAACGAAACGGTTTTTTAATGCTTCGTTCATCGGTAATGTACCTACATAACCTTCGTTAATTGCTGCAATGACATTAAAACCAGGTTTTGCTTTAATAATTTCACCAGTAAACGGATTTGTAAGACTGCGACGATAGTCTAGCACACCGTTTAAGATAGGAAGTGTTTCAGGTTTCGCCATATTGATTTCATCAATGTATAGAATGTGTCCTTCTTTCATCGCTTGGATAACAGGTCCATCAATAAAGACAATTTCTTGATTGCCATCTGGACTTGTTTGGATAGTTTTGAAACCTAGTAAACTTTCAGCATCTAAATCAACAGAACAATTGACTTGATGCATTGGAATATTAATATCTTCACTTAATGATTCTGCGAGTTTCGTTTTACCTGACCCTGTCGGTCCTTTTAATAAAATGTTTTTATTTAAGCGCATCATTGCATATGCGTCACCAAATACTGTTTTATCGGCATTAATATACTGATGTTGTGCCATTTAAAATTTCTCCTTTTCATACATCAAAAAATAGACCGAGGCACATCATTGTGCCCAAGTCCCTAATCGAATATTTAATTCAAATTGCTTATTAAACTTCTTTAAAATACTCTTTATAATAACCGCCAACTTTACCTGAGTTATCAATGATTTGATAATATTCTTCAGTTTCGTTAACGACATCGTATTGTTTTCCAATAGTCAACATATCAGATACTGTAAATTTTTTAGCGTCTGTATGCAGTACTTCTACCTTTTTAATTGGTTGTTTGTCTTTCCATTCTTCGTGTAACATATGTTCACAATCCTTTCTGTGCAGGTTATGCTTTTTCTAAAGTTAAGATGAATGACAATCCGCTATTTTCTGTAATACGAACTGATTCTGAATCTTGTTGTTCAAGTGTTTGATATGGAATGCCAATTGTTTCTAGCTGTTGGACCGCATTGCGGTATTCTTGTTTAGATTGCGTACTAAATTCGATTTGTTCGACCGAACCATATTCTGATAAATTAATTGGTTCTGTAGCTTGGAAGATGTGTAATTCTCCACCTAAGCCGCCTTCTCCAATTCGAAATACTTGTACTTTAAAGTCATCATCTGTAGTCGGTGTGTATTCAGCAAAATGATCAAGGCCGAATACTTTAGATAAAATCGATGAAGTCAGCAACATTTCGTTAACTTGAACAATCACTGGTCCAAGTCCTTGGATTTGGTGAAGCGGATTCACCGTACCTTCATCGGTAGGCATACCTAATGGTACACCACTATTATTTTCATTAGAATAGATATCAAAGAATTGTCCGTTACCATCTTTAAATTCAAAATGTTTATTATTATTCATTTCAGTAACGTCACCATATTTGATTTCATTTTGGTCTAAAATTGATTGATACTCTTCTAATCCTAAATCTGATGGTGTTCTTAAACCGACACTTAAGACATGATTATTTTCTGTCGAATAGTTTGGTACTTCAATAAAGTGTATTCTTGTACCCGGACTTAAAAATGCATCACCAAAACGTACTGCATTTTTTGAACCTTGTCTTTCATAATTCAATCCTAAAATATCATGAAATAAATAAATTGATTGTTCTAGATTTCGAGTACCTATTGTGACACTTCGTAAACCTGCCATTTTACCCACACCTTCTTTTGTGATTTCTCATTCATTATAACTTAAATGAAGTGGTTTTTGTATGATGAAGTGTTCAATGAATGAATTCAGTCAAAATAAGGTATAGTAATAGTATATAGGATTAGAAAAGGCATGTTTGATCTGAAAATTTGGATCAAAGGAGATGATTAATAATGCTTACTTTCTGGATATTATTCGCTTTAACGATACTTGTAGCAGCGTACTCCGGTATTAACTACTTCACAGGTCGAATTAAAGAAAATGCGAAGTTTAAAAAGCAACATTTCGGAGTTTTATGTATCGTATTTGTCATCCTTGCGATTATAGAACTTGTCGTTTTCAATATGTTATAGAATTAAAAGCAGCGATGATTGATTTTAATGAGTTAAATCAATCACGCTGCTTATTTTTGTTTCTAAATTCAAAAATCAACATAAAAATACGACGGCAAAACTGCCGTCGTATCAAGGTTTGTAATATGATTTACTTTATAGATTAAGATTCTAATAATAAATCTTCAGGGCTTTCGATAAGCTCTTTGATTGTTTTCAAGAATCCTACTGCCTCTTTACCATCAATAATTCTGTGGTCGTAGCTTAAAGCAAGGTACATCATAGGACGGTTCTCAATTGTATCTTTATCAATCGCGATAGGACGCGTGATGATTGAGTGCATACCTAAAATAGCTGCTTGGCTTCCGTTAATGATTGGTGTAGACATCATTGAACCGAAGATACCACCGTTTGTGATAGTGAATGAACCGTTCATTAAATCACCAAGTGATAATTTGTTGTCGCGTGCTTTAACTGCTAAGTCTGCGATTGAACTTTCGATTTCTGCGAAGTTTTTCTTATCACAGTCACGTACGAATGGCACGATTAAACCATTATCTGTAGATACCGCAATACCGATATCATAGAATTGTTTAGTAATCATGTCTTGTCCATCAATTTCAGCATTCACTGCAGGGTATTTTTTCAATGCTGCAACGGCTGCTTTTGTGAAGAATGACATGAAACCTAATTTTGTTCCGTCATGATCTTTGATAAATTGTTCTTTTTTACGTTTACGTAAGTTCATCACATTTGTCATGTCAACTTCGTTGAATGTAGTCAGCATTGCTGTGTTATTAGATACTTCTAATAATTTTTTAGCTGCTGTTTGTTTACGACGAGACATTTTTTCGCGAATCACTGGTTTGTTTGGTGTGCTGCTTTGTGGTTTAGCTGGTGCTTCTGATTTCGCTGGCTCAGCTTGTTTTTGGTTACCTTGTTGTTGACGATCAATGTCATCTTTACGTACAACATCGTTACCTTTAGAAGCAACTTCTGCTAAGTCGATACCTTTTTCACGCGCATATTTACGTGCAGATGGTGTTGCATTGACGCGTTGGTCACTAGAAGCACTTTCTTTTTCTTCTGATTTGTCAGCTTCTGCTGGTTCAGATTTTGATTCTGATTTTTCTTCTGATTTGTCTTCAGATTTTGGTGCTTCTTCTTTTTTGTCATCAGATGAAGCTGAAGATGATGAACTGCCGCTGCCTTCCCCTACAGTTGCGATTGCTTGTCCTACTTCAACAGTATCACCAGGTTCTGCTAAGTGTTCTTGTAAAACACCTGCTTCTTCAGATACAACTTCAACGTTGACTTTATCTGTTTCTAATTCGACAACAGCTTCACCTTTGTCTACTGAATCACCTGGATTCTTCAACCATTCAGCTATTGTACCTTCTGTAATAGATTCTGCTAACTCTGGAACTACGATCTCAGACATACTAATTTCCCCCTAATTTTTGTTAAGACTCTCTTCGATAATAGATTTTTGAACGAGTTTATGATTTTCTCCGTCACCTTCAGCTGGCGCAGAACGTTTAATACGACCGCTATATTGCAATTCGTATTGATCGCTAGCGATATCACTTAAGTAAGGATATACGAACAACCAAGCACCTTGGTTTTGCGGTTCTTCTTGAACCCATGCAATTGTTTCAAGGTTTGGCAACTGATCAATAACTGCTTTGATTTCGTCAGCTGGGAATGGATATAAGCGTTCTACCGCAATCAATAAAATCGATTCATCCGGTTCTTTTTGCAGACGTTCCTTCAAATCAATAAACATTTTACCTGAAGCTAAAATCACTTTTTTGACTTTGCTTGCTTCATGCTCTTCTGGCAAGATAGGTTCGAAATGGCCTTGTGTAAATTTATCGATTGTGTCAGCTACAGTTTTATTTCTTAATAAACTTTTCGGTGACATGACAACTAGTGGACGCATTGCATCAGTATCCAAGCTTGCTGCTTGTGCACGTAATAAGTGGAAATAGTTACTAGAGCTAGATAAATTTACGACAGTCGCGTTATTCTCAGCTGAGAGTTGTAAGAAACGCTCTAATCTTGCTGATGAGTGCTCTGGGCCTTGTCCTTCATATGAATGTGGTAAGAACAATGTTAGACCTGAGCGTTCGCCCCACTTCGCATAACTGCTGAATAAGAAGTTATCGAACATCATTTGTGCCATATTCGCAAAGTCGCCGTATTGAGCTTCCCAGATATTCATAGTACCCTTGTTTTCAACATTGTAACCGTATTCGAAGCCTACAACAGCTGCTTCAGATAGCGGTGAGTTATGAACATCGAATGATGCACGTTGATTTGGTACATGTTGTAAAGGCACATATTCTTCGCCAGTATCAGGGTTATGCAATACCGCATGTCTGTGACTGAAAGTACCACGTTCACTGTCTTGACCTGTTAAACGAATTGGTGTGCCATCTTGCATGATTGTCGCAAATGCAAGTTGTTCAGCTTGTGCCCAATCTACTAAACCATCTTCTTTTTCAAATGGTTCTCTACGTTTTTCTAAAACTTTGTTCAGTTTTTTCAAGACTTCAAAACCTGTTGGATATGTTAATAATGCATCATTAATTGATTTCAATTCTTCGAAATCAAATTGACGATCATCAGGTTGAAGCGGTAAGTCAACATTGTCTGGTTTAGACATATCTTGTGTTGTTGTTTTATCATTTTTATCGATTTTATCATGTGCTGCACGTAGTTCTTTTTGAACATCATCTAAGATGTCATTCTTTTCATCCTCAGAGATAATGCCTTCTTCAACCAATTGGTCACCATAAATGTGATCTACAGTTGGATGCTTACGGATGGCATGATAAGGAATTGGGTTTGTAATAGATGGTTCATCCATTTCGTTATGACCATAACGACGGTAACCGACTAAATCGATAACAACATCTTTGTTGAACTCTTTTCTGAAGTCCATTGCAATATCAATTGCTTCAATTGTTGCTTCAACATTGTCTGCATTAACATGCATAATCGGTACATCATAACCTTTAGCAACATCTGTAGAATATGTTGTTGAGCGACCATCTTGTGGCTCTGTAGTGAAACCGATTCTGTTGTTAGTAATCAGATGCAATGAACCGCCTGTTGAATACCCCTCTAAGTTGCCTAAGTTCATTGTTTCAAAGTTGATACCTTGTCCTGGATAAGCAGCATCACCATGAATTAAAATCGGCATAGATTTGCTGAAATCTGTTTGTACTTTGCCGCTTTGATGACGGTCATCTTGTACAGAACGTGTTTTACCTAATACAACCGGAGACACGATTTCTAAGTGACTTGGGTTGTTTGCTAATGAAATGCGTTGTTCTATACCATAAGTGTCTGTTGTTTTCGTACCGCCTAAGTGATATTTAACGTCACTTGTCCATGCTGAACCTGAAGTTAATTCTAGACTGCCGTCTTGTGGTAGGAACTTCATTGGATCAGTATGCATGAATTCAGAAATCATCATTTCATAAGGTTTTTCTAACACATGTGTTAAAACGTTGAGGCGTCCACGGTGTGCCATACCTATTTGAATATTTTGAATTTCTTCTTTAGCTGCACGACTTAAGATTTGTTGCAGCATTGGCACAAGGGTATCTACACCTTCAATAGAGAATCGCTTTGCCCCTACAAAGTTTTTATAAAGATATTTTTCGAAACCTTCAACATGTGCTAATGTCTTGAATAATTCTAGCTTTTGGCTTTTATTTAAGTTTGCTTTATATGGCGTTTCAATACGTCGCTTGAGCCAAGCGCGTTCTTTATTGTTGTTAATGTGTGTGTATTCAAAAGCAATCGGCCCTTTATAACGCTTTTCCATGCGTTGGATTGCTTCGTAGGCATTGTCATAAATATCAGAAAAATGATCTGACACAATGCCTGAAGAAATTTGCTCTAAATCTTCTTTTGTTAAATTGAAATCTTCAAGTGTCAATCTAGGAACATTTTTACGTTCTGGTCGATTGACTGGATAAATATCTGCCTGCAGATGCCCATATTGTCTGATGTTATCGATTAAACGCATAACTTGTTTAATTGTCATATCATCAGAACTTGATGAAGGTGCTGCAGCCACCTCTCTGTTGTCATTGTTAATTGTACTAAATAGAATTTGTAAATCTTCAGAGACAGAAGTTGGATCTTGTAGATATTGATCGTATAAATCAATAATTACCCCTAAGTTAGCTCCGAAATTTACAGGTGCTTCACTAACCTGTGTATATTTCGTCATATTACTCCCTCCACAATATATTGAAACGCTTACAAATAAATAATATCATTAAATGTTCACAAATTAAAGGGAGAATGACGATTTGATGGCATGAAAAAGAGCCGATATGACGGCTCTTTATACACATATATAACCTTAAATATAATATTGTACAATAATAGACGAATTATCATTAAAATGTAATTATACGTTGAAGGTAATTTTGAATGTTGTAAACGTATCAACTTCACTTTCAACTTGAATTGTACCGCCATGTAAATTCACTATATTTTGAGCAATCGATAATCCTAAACCATTACCTCCACGTTGTCTAGAACGTGATTTGTCTACGCGATAAAAACGGTCAAAGATAAAGTCTAAGTCTTTTTTAGGAATGCCTGAACCATGATCGGTAATTTCAATAGTTGCTTGTCTATTTTTAAGTGCAGTACAAATTTCTATTCTTTTCTCTCTTGTATCATATTTAATCGCATTATCCAAAAAGATAAGCAATACTTGTTCAAGTTGATAACGATTAATATTCAGCCATATTGGTTTCACTGACGGTGTAAATGTAAAACTATAATCAGGATGTAATTGTTTGAGAGATTTTAGTCTAGATTTAATCTCGTCATTCACATCAACAGGTTCTACATCTAAAGCATCTTTATAGGTTGATTCTTTCGTTAATAGTAACAACTCTTCTACTAACTTGGTAATACGATTCATTTCTTCGATTGTTATATCTAATGATTCTTCTAAAATTGCTGGGTCTTTCTTACCCCATCGTTGGATAAGATTTAAGTGACCTTGAATTATTTGAAGCGGTGTTCTCAGTTCGTGTGAAGCATCTTCTACGAACTGGCGTTGTTGATCAAATAGTTCTTCAATTTGAATCATCATATCGTTGAATGTATCAATCAAGTCAGTTGTTTCATCGTATTCAGTCGGTAGTTCTAACTTTTCCTGGAAACCATCTCTACGGATTTTACGCATTTTGTTAGCCATAATTGTAATAGGTTTTGCGATTTGTGCAGAAAAGATATAACTGATAGTGGCAGTAATAATAATGGCAATAATACCAAATAACACCGATAAGATGATTAATGAATGCATAACACTATCATAACTTGCGAGCGAATGGATAATCACAGAATAACCATGAAACTTTTCAGTTTCGACTGGATGAGAAACGATTAAAAAGTTTGCATCTTTAATACGTTGCACGTAAACACTGTGATACTGAGAAGGTTCAATCCCTTTTGTGCTATTAATAAAATCACTCATAGTCGATGTTTCGGTTATCTTTTGTTTGTCATTATCAAACAGAATCACTTTTTGGAAATTACCAAGTGATGCGTTTAAATCTAAAGGTTTAATATCAACCAAAGATTTCGTCGCAAGTAAAGCTGAAACGTTATCAGCACTTTTTTCTGCATCATTAATTTCACTGTCTCTTAAAGTAATGCTCAAAAAGTAAATGATGACTAAGCTGAAAATGAAAACAATCAAAAACGTAATACTCGTAGTAATTAGCATCCATTGAGTTTTTAATTTTCGTTGTTTCATTTGCGTATCACATAACCGACACCACGTACTGTTTCGATTACCTTTTCTTTACCAAACGGTTTCAATTTATTTCTCAGATAACGAATATAAACATCCACTACATTGGTTTCTACTTCGCTGTCATAACCCCAAACATGATTTAATATTTGTTCACGTTGCAAGACATGATTTAAGTTTTCAGAAAGCAATTGCAACAAGTCATATTCGGTTTTAGTTAATTCAACCTCTTGACCATCAATCGTAACACGAAAGGCTTCTTTATTAATTTGAATGCCTTTAATATCGATGATGTCTTTAGCTGGTTGACGTCTTAATGTTGCACGAATACGTGCTAATAGTTCTTCGATATCGAATGGCTTTACGATATAATCATCTGCACCATAATCTAAACCTGCTACTTTATCGTATGTATCACCTTTTGCTGTGATGATAATAATTGGAGTAGATTTGACTTCACGTATTCTCTTACATATTTCTAAACCATCCATATGTGGCAACATCAAATCGAGTAAGTACAGATCATATTCTTTTTTTAATGCTGTTTCTAATCCTTCTGCACCATCATTTTCAATATCAACTTCATAATTCTCATGTACTAATTCTAATTCAATGAATCGAGCTAAGTTTTGCTCATCTTCTACGATTAATATTTTTGTCATTGAAAGCACCTCAATCATGATTTTATCATAATCAAAACGTTTAAGAACGAATGAAACGAATCAAATGATTAATTGTGACAAAAATATGGAGTTGAATAAAAAAGTGAAATTATTTTTGATTTCTAATTGACAACCATTCTCAATCATGTATAATATTAATTGAAAATGATTATCAATCACAAATGAGACATCCCCCCACATTTCGTTCTTAATTGGATTGGTCATTTTCGATTTATCCCCTTTTATATATGCCCGTAAATACTGACGTTACACTAAAAGTAACGTGACATACTTAACCGATTCTCAATTAAGCAGAATCGGTTTTTTTCTATTATAAATTAAAAAAAGCGAGATTAAGCAGCACTTAATCTCACTTTAATTCTCATTTAGCAAAGGCTTTGAATTTACCTTTGAACAATAATGATACAGATAAAATACATACAGCACCTGCAAGTACACCTGCAATGACATCAGTAGGATAGTGTACACCTAAATAAATTCTAGACATACAAATCATCGCAATCATGAAGATGCAGAATGAAGTCATCATCACACGTGGTGTCCCGTGTAAGTAATGGCTTGAAATTGCAATCAAGCTACCGAAGAAAGATGTAGAACCTTGCGCGTGACCACTTGGGAAACTATAGCCGCCAATTTCTACAAGTCTTAATTTAGTAGGACGCTCTCTATCAATTGTGTTTTTCATAATTGGATTAGAGATACTTGAAACTGCCATCACAATCGCAAAGAATAAAGCTTCTATTTGCATTTTACGCATTAATAAAAATGCGACAACACAAAGTGAAAGGCAGATCATTGACCATACTTCGCCTATCCAAGTTGCACCCATAAAAATACTAGTTGTAATGATGCTGTGTGAGGCATAAATAAAATCATAGACTTCTGTATCAATCCAATTACCGATTCTATTTTGATGGAACACAGCAATCGCGCTGAATATCAATGTAAATACTAGAATCAGTGAAATTCTTTTAGCTCGACTCAACTCAGCTTTCCCTCGTTTCCTTTTGGTTTGTATCTTTAAGAATCTTGTCTAATAAATCTTCTTTAGTAAATAGCTGGTGATAGTTCGACATTTGTTGTTCAATAGTTGAACGATTATTTTCAATCTCTTTTAACGCATCCATGAATTTTTGTTGAGAAGCTTCATCTTCTGGTAATGTTTGCGCATACCCTTTAGATTGGAAATATTTTGCATTATCAATCTGATCGCCACGAGACTGGTCTAATCCTAATGGAATCAGCAACATAGGAATGTTTAATGTTAAGAATTCATAGATTGCATTAGCACCTGCTCGGCTGACTACCATGTCTGTAATCGCGAGTAAATCTGTTAATTCACTCGTCACAAATTCAAATTGACGATAGCCATCTTTTTGAATAGTTGAATCAAGTAGTCCTTTACCAGTTAGATGAATGATTTGATAATCTTTTAATAATTCGTCAAGATTGCGTCGAATTAAATCATTAATCGTTTTACTGCCTAAACTGCCGCCCATGACTAATAACACTTTTTTCTCAGCGTTAAATCCTGTCAGTTGATAACCTTTTTCTTTGTTACCCTGTTTTAAATCATCTCTAACAGTTGCACCGACAAAATCTGCTTTTGCTTTTGGCAGATATTTTAATGTATCTTCAAATGTTGTATAGATTTTATTTGCGAATTTTAGAGAAATTTTATTCGCAAGACCTGGAGTGATATCTGATTCGTGAATAATCACCGGGATATTTAATGAACGTGCCGCGATGACTACAGGTACAGATACAAATCCTCCCTTAGAAAAAAGTAAATCTGGTTTTTGTTTCTTTAAGATTTTACGTGCGTCTAAAATTCCTTTGAGTACTTTAAATACATCCTTGATATTTTCAAATGATAAATATCTGCGTAACTTCCCGCTGGATATCGGGAAGTACGGTGTATTTGGTAATTGTGATGAAATCATATCTTTTTCAATTCCATTTTTAGAACCTACATAAAAAGTTTGGTAACCTCTTTCATTCGCAATTGGAATCAAACTTAAATTGACTGAAACATGTCCGACTGTTCCGCCGCCAGTAAATGCAATTTTCGTCATGATAAATACCTCTATTCTTATTTTAAAATTCTATAATAGGCATAGAATGATTCTTCCTTATCGTAAGGAGGATAATTTAAATTGGCTTCGCCTGCTTTATGAAAACCAAATTTTTCAAATAAGTTTTGCGCGCGTTGATTCGCAGCATACGTATCAGTGAGTAACACATCAACGCCGTGATCTAACGCGCGTTCAACAGCAAAGTTAAATAATGCTGTTGCTGCGCCTTTATAATTAGCAGAACCTGCAAGTCTATGAATGACATAAGCATTGGTTCTATCTATCGGCCATTCTAGTTCATCATACCATTTTGAATGATTTTGGTCGATAACAATATAACCATAAATTGTATTCTCCTCTTCTAATACAAATAATGATTTATTTGTAATATCTTCCTCAAAATGCTCTAGTAATGGATAGGCTTCATCCCATTGTGGATTATTATCTTCTGCCATAATTTTTTTGGCTTCTTCTGTCAATGCGGCTACCGCATTTAAATCTTCTTGTGATGCGTTTCTGATCATAAATTGTGCCCCTTTATTTTAATTTTTTGATTAAAGTATCTAACATTTCATCATCTTTATTCGCTTTATCTACTAACTTTTCTGCGAATTTTTGATTCGTTTCTTTATCAAATTTGCCTGTTACTGGTAATTGATTATCTTTTTGGAAATCTTCAACTGCAGATTTGAGTTTTGCATCATAGTCATTGTTTTCTTTTCCAACTTGATAATCCAAAGCTTTTAAACCGATTTTTATAGATTTGACATTTTTATCTTGATCGCCTTCTTTAAACACTTTGTCATCAGGAATCATTGATAATGATTGATACTTAGGAGATGCAATTTCGACATCTGGTTTGATTCCTTTACCATGGATGTAAGTACCGTGTGGTGTTAACCATTTCATTTCAGTATATTTTAATAACGAACCATCTGAGTATTCTTGTGTGGTTTGTACAATACCTTTACCAAATGTCTTTTCACCATAAACCTTCGCTTTATTATAGTCTTTCATTGCACCAGTAAAGACTTCAGAAGCACTGGCTGAACCTTCATTGACAAGGATAGATACTTTCATATCTTTTGCTTCTTTTAATGGATCGGTCGGAGTATTCACCGATTCTATTTCTTTCCCTTTTTGCAACTTCACAACCGGTTTATTTTTATCGATGAAGATATTCGACATTTTAACAGCTTCATTTAATAATCCGCCTGGATTATTACGTAAATCTAATACAATTTTTCGTACGCCTTGTTTGTGTGCTTTCATAATATTAGTTTTCAATTCAGCGGCTGTATCTTCTTGGAATTTATTAATCGTGAAGACACCAACATCGCCTTCTTTTTTGTATTCAACACTTTTAACGTGGATTTTTTCTCTTTTGATTTTAATGTTTTGCTCTTGGTTGGCACGCTTAATAGTTAACGTAACTTCAGTACCTTCTTTACCACGTACCATTTTGACTACTTCTGTCAGTGACTTACCTTTAATAGATTTCCCATCTACTTTAGTTAAAACATCTTTGGGTTGTACACCTGCTTTTTCTGCAGGAGATCCTTTCATGGGGCTGGTTACACTGATTTCTTTATTACGTTGCTGCATTTCAGCGCCGATACCTACGAAATCACCTGAAACGTCTTCATTAAATGATTTGGTTTCATCTTTTGTCATATATTGTGAATAAGGATCTTTTAATGATTTAACCATACCGTTAATGGCAGCTTCAGATAATTTTTCTGAATCTTGTTTTTTATAGTAATCATTGGCTAATGTTTGATATGTACTTTCAACTTTACTGAATGATTTTCTTTGTGAGTCGTCTAGCCCTGAAAATTTGTGTGCTATCGCGATTGTCGCAAAGACTGTAAGGATAATCGTTAACAACAATGCGAGTATACTAAATGTGATGAATTTCCATCTTTTAATTTTAAAAAACTTAGGTGCCTTTTTTGAGTCTTGTTCATCTGAAGGTTGATTAGTTTCATCATTATGTTGTGTCACTCGGATATGCCCCTTTCTTAAATTACGTTGATGTGCATAAATAAGTTCTAGTTTGAATGGATAATTCATTTTACCAAATTCAGCACGTTCATCAACTTATATATGGCTATATAAAAAATAAAAAGGGCTGGTGCCTCACACCAACCCTACGTCAAAAATTTAAAATTTTAACCATTCCTGATATTCATCAAATAAGTCATCAAATACATACATTGGTGAACTGATAGAAGCTTCAGTCTCTATATAGTCTGACAATGTATGAAAGTCTGATTCATGTTTTGGAAAAGCTAAATCATCAAAAATCTGTTCTGCTAATTGACCTTTTTCATCAGGTCTGCCTCGCACAGTAAGCGCAAATTGATAAAAAGAATAATCTTTCATTAACCCATTGTCACATCAATTACTTTTGTTTCACTTTTAACTAATTGATCTTGCGGGTGGATATCGATTTTATCTGCTTGATCTGTATTAGTAATAATAATTGGTGAAATGACTGATTTAGCGTTATTTCCAATATAGTCTAAATCAAATTCAACTAGTGGATCTCCAACTTTTACTGTATCGCCGCTTTCAACTAATACATTGAATCCTTCACCATCTAATTGAACTGTATCTAGACCGATGTGAATTAATAATTCTAAACCGTTATCAGCTTTTAAACCTAACGCATGTTTAGTTGGGAAGATATTGTCAACTTTACCTTCAATTGGTGAAACAACGACACCTTCGCTTGGATTAACACCGAAGCCATCACCCATCATTTTTTGCGCAAATACTGGGTCTGGAATATCTTCGATTTTAACGTATTCACCAGAAATCGGTGCATAAACCTCGATTGACTTATCTACTTTATCCTCTTTGCCAAATAATTTTTTAAACATATTATTTCTCTCCTTGGTTCTTGAAATGTGGAATCAAATCACCATATCCAAGTTCTTCTAATTTATCATAAGGAATAAATTGTACAGCAGCTGAATTGATACAATATCTTAATCCGCCTGTTTCTTTTGGTCCATCATTGAAAACGTGACCTAAATGACTGTTTTCAGAACGTACTTCAGTTCTTACCATACCAAATGACTTATCTACAAGTTCAATGATATCATCGTCACTTAGAGCTTTAGAGAAGCTTGGCCAACCACAATCAGAATGAAATTTTTCTTCTGAAGTGAATAGTGGTTTGCCTGAAAGTTTATCGATATAGATACCTTTTTCGAAATGATTCCAATATTCATTTTGGAAAGGAGGTTCTGTACCATTTTCTTGAGTAACAAGATATTCCATATCTGTTAATTCATTTTTACTTTTTTTAAGCATTTTGCTCCCCCCAATGTCTTTCTATAAAGTCTTTTCTTCCTGAACCTTTTTGATACTGTTCATAATGCATTGGATTCTTTTTATAATAATCTTGATGATAAGATTCTGCCGGGTAAAAGTTTTTATATGGTTTTACCGGTGTAATCACAGGTTTATTAAAAATCATTTGTTCGTTTAACTGCTGGATTTTAGATTGTGCAGCTTTTTCTTGTTCTTCGTCATGGTAGAAAATGACCGGTTGGTAACTTTCACCGCGATCGAAGAATTGTCCACCATTATCTGTTGGATCGAACGTCTTGAAATAAACATCTAATATATTTTCAAATGAAGTGATTTCAGGATCATATTCAATTTGTACTGCTTCAACATGTCCTGTTGTGTTCGTACATACTTCTTCATAAGTTGGATTTTCTACGTGGCCGCCACTGTATCCTGAGACAATATTCTTAATACCAGGATAAGATGTGAATGGTTTTACCATACACCAGAAACAACCGCCAGCTAATGTTGCATATGCCAAAATATTACCTCCATTCGGCGTTTAGTCAATTCTAAATTTATCATGACTGCACTTTATTTTCTATTAGTTTGCTTTAACCCGATGATTTTCATGAGAATTATCGATTATTGACGCAAGACAACGAACCCTACTGCACCTTGTCCAGTATGTGTTGAAATAACTGGTGTTGTCGTATTGATTTCAACTTCAGTATTATTTTCTTCAATCGCAAATTGTTGTTTAAACTTATCTACAAAATCTAATGCATTTGCATGAGCTAAGCCAATTTTTTTAATCGAATGATTTTCAATGAACTGAGCAAGCTCTTTTTTAATAATTTGAATACTCGACTTTTGTGTACGTGCATTATGAAGGATTTTGATTTGTCCATCATCAAGAATGCCCACTGGTTTTAAACGCATCATATTACCTATCATACCTTTAGCTTTACCGATACGTCCGCCTTTAATCAGTTGGTTTAATTGGCCAATCACTACAAAGAGTTTGATATTGCTTTGTAAATGTTTTAATTTTTTAAGAATTTCTTCTGTTGATAACCCTTCGTTATTCCATTCAACAATATGTTCCAGTTGGAAACCAAGACCGAATGAAATGGATTTTGAATCAATAACTGTAACTTTTGAATCAGTCATTTGACTAGCTTGATACGCAGTTTGATACGTACCGCTTAATCCAGATGTCATATGAATACTAATGATTTCTGAGCCGTCTTTTCCTAATTCATCGTACATTTCAATAAATTTACCAATAGGAGGTTGGCTGGTTTTGATATCTACATCTTCTTCTATTAACTCAATTACACGTTCAGAAGAAATGTCTTGTTGGTCGATATAAGATTTGCCTTCAATCGTTAAATTAAGAGGAATCACATGAACATCGTGCTCTTTTAGATATGATTGAGGTAAATCTGTTGTTGAGTCTGTGACAATTTTTTTACGCATTTCCATACCTCCTATTACTTTTTACGAACAAGATGTAAGAACGTGTGCGGAATTTTATTGCGTTCATCTTGTTCTCCTTTAACTGAAGATTCAACTTCCCAATCTTCAAAAGTATAAGGTGGGAAGAACGTATCTCCTTGGTATTTATCTTCAATGACAGTGATGTACATGTCATCTACTTTATCGATAAATTCTTCAAACAATGCTTGGCCGCCGAAAATGAAGACATGGCCAGGCAAATCATAAATATCCTCAAAATTGTGTATGACATCTACACCTTCAGGATGAAAAGATTCATCACGTGTTAAAACGACGTTACGTCTGTTTGGAAGCGGTTTGCCGATAGATTCATATGTTTTACGGCCCATTACGAGTGTATTGCCAGTACTTAATTTTTTGACATGTTTTAAATCATTAGGCAAATGCCATGGTAGTTGGTTATCCTTACCGATTACTCTGTTTTGATCATGCGCAACAAGAATAGAAAGCGTCATATTCTTATCCCCTTTCAAAAATTCTAATTGTTTTTATACTGCGATAGGTGCTTTAATACCTGGGTGTGATTGATAATTTACAATCTCCAAGTCTTCATATTGAATATCAAAAATTGAACGATCTGTATTGATTTTTAATTGAGGTGGTTCGTAACTTGAACGACTTAATTGTTTTTTAACCGCATCGATATGATTAGAATAGATATGTGCATCACCGATCGTATGCACAAACTCACCGACTTCTAAGCCGCATTCTTTTGCTACTAAATGTGTTAGTAAACTATAACTTGCTATATTAAATGGAACTCCTAAAAATACATCTGCACTACGTTGATATAATTGGCAACTTAGTTTGCCGTCTTGTACATAAAACTGGAACATCGTATGACATGGCGGTAATGCCATCGTATCAATTTCTGCTGGGTTCCATGCAGATACGATGTGACGTCTAGATGTAGGGTGAGTTTTGATTTGTTCGATGACTGTAGCAAGTTGATCATAATGTTGACCATCTGCACCAACCCAATCTCGCCATTGCTTACCATATACATTCCCTAAATTGCCGTGTTTTTGCGCAAAATCATCATCGTTTAGAATGCGTGATTTAAATTTTTCCATTTCTTGTTGGTAGACTTCGTTGAATGCTTCATCTTGTAATGCTCGATGTGCGAAATTTGTCATGTCCGGACCATGATAATCTTCTGATTCAACATAGTTTTCAAATGCCCATTCATTCCAAATATTATTGTTGTATTCTAGTAAATATTTGATATTTGTGTCGCCTTTCATAAACCAAATCAGCTCAGTCGCAATCAACTTAAAGAATACTTTTTTAGTTGTTAATAATGGGAAGCCTTTACTTAAGTCATAGCGTGATTGATGACCGAATTTTGAAATGGTACCAGTACGTGTACGATCATCGCGTTCGTTCCCGATAGCTAAAATTTCCTTACATAGGTCATGATATGCTTCGTCGAATGAATTCATACCTATCTCCTCCTCAAATCGTATGTATCTCCAATTATAAAAAATGGGACAATTGATGGACTGAGTCAGCCATCAAATATTGTCCCGTACCTTCGATTATGAAATCAATTCAAATTGATTAACAGTTTTCATCAAACATATCTTTGATATCCATACAGATATCTTGAATATCGCGTCCCTCAATATATTCACGAGGCATAAAATGTTTTAATTCTGTACCTTTAAATAAAGCGAAAGAAGGACTTGAAGGTACTTGTTGTATGAACTCTCTCATTTCTTGTGTTGCTTCTTTATCTTGACCTGCAAAGACAGTTACTTTGTGATCAGGCTTTTTATCATTTTGCTCAGCAACTGCTACAGCTGCTGGACGAGCTAATCCAGCTGCACAACCACATACTGAATTAATAACAACAAATGTAGTTTCCTCAGCACCTACATTGTCCATATATTGATCAACTGCTTCTGCAGTTTCTAAACTTTCAAAACCATTTTGTGTTAACTCGCTACGCATACCTTGTGCGAGTTCTTGCATATATGCTTCATATGGATTCATAATATACACTCCTTGTTCATTTATAGTTTATTTTACATGAAATAATCAGAAATGTAATCTAATTAATTTGTTGATTCATCCTAATTCCGCTTATTTATTACGGTTAGCAATTTGTTTCCAAACAGATCCTAGTGCTTCGTCACCTTTTTCAATACGAGAGATGGCCATTTGAATCTGTAACTTCACTTCGTAAGCGTCATCATCTTCATGTGCTTTCAAAGCTGGTAATTGTGCTTCGCCACCTTCATCAAAAATAAACATCGCGGCACGCCAACGCACAATCTTTTGTGGATCATCTAAAGCTTTCTCCATTTCTGGTAAAGCTGCTTTAAATCCTAAATCACTTAATCCATCTCCGGCAGTTCGGCGTACACCAGGATTTTTATCCTGTAAACCTTGGTACATATATGGAAGAACTGACTCATCTTCTACCATACTTGCTAGCACAATAGCTTCGCGTCGAATTGGAATTTTAGGATGATTTAATGCAGTTTCGATAAGAGGATAATCTTCTTTGGTTGGTGTCGGGAAAGATTTCAACATTCTAAGTTGTGCTTTCCAATCTTCTGCCGCATTAAATTCATCAACTGTCACATGTTGATAGTGTGCTGTTGGAACCACAATATCCGTATTTAATGCTTCTTGTTTTAATTCATTAAGTTTATTTTCAGGATATAGTGCGACAAGTTCTTCTTCAACATTATCCATAACTTCTTCTAGTTCGCCATAACGCGTACCTAAATCTTCCCACTTACGCATAAATACTACATTGTCATCATCTTTTTGTGCTGCTAGCATTGTATCGACAAAGTAGTCTGGTAATTGTCTGCGTTCTTCATCCTTAGTAGTAGTGAGTTTAATCTGATACGGGATACCTTTAAATTTGAGCACTTCCGCTTTAATTTCGCCGAAATGTTCATCAGGTGCAGGTGTATCATTTGTTTCAGTTTCAGATTCATTACTAATTGCAGCTGTAATATTAGGCAGTAATGCCTCCCAATCTGCTTTTGGTACTTTATCCACAGCTAAAAAGTCGATGACATGGAAAATGGATTTAACACCTTCAACCTCTAAAAGTCTATTGATAAAATCAGGTTGGCCTTCTTTTACTTTTGTATAGGTGGAGGATTGATTGTCCTCTCTTTTCTTATTCAATACCACTTTCATGGTATTCGGACTTGGTGTCGGTTCAATACGAACGATTTCCATCAAAATAACCCCCAATTATTGTAGTTCGTTACCAAATTGCTTGATTTGTTTACCTACTGAACATTCGTAAATACAAAAATGATGTGCATATGTTTTCCCTTTTGTTTTACGATTATATGTTTTTAATTCACAATTTTTGCAGTAAGTGCTTAATAAATCATCTATGGAATCAAGCGCTCTTTTTTCGGATTTTGAAAAAATAATCGTCACTCCCTTTACATAATTAATAACACCTTAAATGGTTTAAGGACGATTAATTTAGCCTCATTATATCATGCGACACGGTTAACTTCATCTCTCTACTTTGTAGTTGTAACTAAATGGCTATTGCATTTAATGTACGATTTCTATAGAATATATGAGTTGAGTTGCGGTTTCTAAACACCCGCATTAACAAAATTTAGGAGGTTAATTATGTTTTACAATGAAATATTAGGTATTATTGCCTTTCTAGTGACCTTTACATTAATGGTCGCAATGTATCGTTTGTTCGGTAAGCAAGGTTTAATTGCTTGGGTAGCTATCGGAACTGTAATTGCTAACATTCAAGTAATTAAAACTGTAGACATCTTTACGATTTCTGCGACTTTAGGAAATGTAATGTTTGCGTCTATTTATTTAGCGACGGATATTTTAAACGATATCTATGGACGTAAAGTAGCTAAAAGAGCAGTATGGATGGGCTTTAGTTCATCATTAGTAATGATAATTTTAATGCAACTATCATTACATTTTATTCCCGCTCCAGAAGATATGGCACAAAAAGCGCTAAGTACAATTTTCAATATAGTACCTAGAATCGCGTTAGGTTCGATTATCGCTTATATCATCGGACAACATATCGATGTCTTTATCTTTAATGCGATTAAAAAAGTATTCAAGTCAGATCGCACATTTGCAATTCGTGCATATGGGAGTACGACATTAAGTTCTATTATTGATACTGCCCTTTTTGTAAGTATCGCGTTTATTGGTTTGCTGCCAGCAGGTGCAGTCTTTGAAATCTTTATTACGACTTACTTCTTAAAACTACTTGCTACAATCTTTAATGTGCCATTTGGTTACTGGGCTAAATCAATGTACCGAAAAGGTAAAATTCAATCTAAAGATGAAGGTTACTGATTAAGGGTATAGATAATATAATATTTTGATTAAGGATGGAATGATGTATGGCTAAAATATTTTTTGATGCAGCAGTTAAAGGTAATCCAGGACCAGCATCTATTGCAGCAACAATTATTGAAGAGAGTAACCATCAAACTTTCACGCAAGATATCGCACCTACTGACAATCATTCAGCAGAATGGCAAGCTTTTAATTTTGCCTTAGACTGTGCATTAGAATTAAATGTATCTACGGCATTAATTTATACCGATTCTAAGCTGATCACTGACAGTTTAGATAAAGGCTTTGCTAAGAATGAGAAGTTTAAAGGTTATTTAGTTGAAGCAGCGAAGAAAATGAAAGCATTTGATTTATGTCTGATTGATTGGATTCCTAGAGCACAAAATAAAGAAGCCAATCATCATGCGCAACAAGCGCTCTATCAGCAATTAAAATAGGCTCTCTGTCAAATAGGACTGGTGAGCTAAAAC
>NZ_KV840332.1:0-80893 GCF_001839185.1 Staphylococcus sp. HMSC65H10
ATATATCAACCGAATTTGACAAAGAGCCTAATAAGTAAAACCCATGAGTTCCTCCCAAACTCATGGGTTATTTTTATTGATCATATTTATAAAGGTGAGGGCGTCTATTATCAAAGACAGGAATATTTTGTCGTTGCTGCTTAACTTCATCAAGATTAATATCTACAGTTAAGACTTCTTCTTTAGTTCCTGCTTCGGCTAAGATTTCTCCATTCGGATTAATCACAAGAGAATGACCCGCGTATTCTGTGCCACCATCTTTTTCAAAACCGCAAGTATTACAAGCGATAACGAAGATATCATTTTCAATCGCTCGGCTTTGGAGCAATGTACGCCAATGATTTAAACGTGCCATCGGCCATTCAGCTACATAGAATAAAATATCTGCACCTTCAATAGAAGGGTGTCGTGCAATTTCAGGGAATCGTAAGTCATAGCAAATGATTTGTGACGCACGCACTTGTTCATTGAGGTTAAAGACATAAGGAACAGTTTCGCCGCCAGTTAAGTATAAATGCTCATCTAACATAGGAACGAGATGTACTTTATCATATTGATAAATCAATTCGCCTTGTGCGTTAACTGTGAATGCAGTATTGAAAGTATTGCCTTTTTTCTTATTAGAAACTGATCCAGCAACAATTGTAACGTTATAAGCACGGCTTAGCTTTTGAATGAATGATAGACTCTCTTTTAAATCATCATCTGATAAAGTAGATAGTTGTTCTAGTGCGTAACTGTTATTCCACATTTCAGGTAAAACAGCGACGTCTGTATCAGATTCAAGGTTTTTTGAAAATAGTGATTCAATCTTATCTTGGTTAGCTTTCGCATTACCATGTGCAAGATTGAATTGAAATAGTTGAACTTTCATTGATAATCCTCTCCATTCTTTTATTAATATTACTGTACTAAAGTGCGTCATGAATTTCCAATATTGATAATAATCTGATATTTTAGTGCTTTATTTGGATTATTACAAATTATTAAGTATATTAACACTTCTTTTCATTCTAATATACATATAGAATTTAAAGATAAGTTCTTATATACTTAAGTTGATTGCTATATTTGATAAAAGGAGGTGCGTTAAAATGAAAAAGAAAGTATACAAAAAATTAACATTGACCATCGCTGCAACTGGGCTGCTATTACCAAGTACAGTAACACATGCCGCAGAACAAACACAAAAGAATCAACAAGTACCTGTTTCAAAACAAACAGAAACAACTAAAACACAATCAGATGGTTTAAATAATCAAAGCGCGCCTGAAGAAGAAACGTTAACTCAAAGTCCGAGTGACACTTCAAATGAAAGTACTTCATCTAGTGTTCAACCAAATCAACAGATTGATACTACAACACAAAAAGAAGACCAAACAACAACACCATCAAATAATACATCGACAAATGAGGAGACAAATGCATCACAAGAAGACACTTCACAAGATACGACAAAACCTCAACCAAACGATCAACCTGGAGGTAGTTCAACAGGTGCAGAAAGTTCGGACAACCCAAATGACAGCAGCAATAATACTGAAACCCAACCCGAACCTACAAATCCAGAAGAACCAAAACCTGAAGAAACAAATCCAGACGAAAAAACATCTTCAGGCGATAATACAGAAAAACCTGAAGATAATAGTGAAAATGATAAAGGACAAGGTGGCGGTACGATTCCACAAAGAGGAGAGGGCGGTTCACATCCAGTTGAACCATCACCTGAAAAACCTGTGCCAGACGAACCAACACCAGAGGAGCCTGAACCAGGAGAACCATCAATGCCAGATGGACCCACTACACCAGAAACACCAGAACAAGGCCCATCAGACAATAATTTACCAAGCAACAATAAATCTGGACAAAATTCATATCAACCGAATCAACAAGTCACGCCAACTTCAAGCTATCATCCATCAGCTGACTATATACCGAACAGTTCTAATTTCGCTTCGGCAACACCTTCTTTAAATGGAGGCTTAAATGAACAGCAAGCTTCGGATGAAGTAATGCCTTTTTCAAATTTAGGTTTAATTGGTGACCGTTATGGACATTTGATTACAGGGTCATTTAGATATAATCCATTCATCGTTCATCAAGTAGGTATGATCAGTGATGATACGCAGTCAACTGAAGATGATGTTCATGCAGTGTTGCAACCGCAAAATTTTAGTAATAATAGTAATTTAAATAATTTACAGCAAAGTACGGGCTACTTCAAATATCAGTATTTCAGTCCTATGAGAGCGCAACAATATTATGCAAATTTAGACTTGCAAATTTTAGGATTAGTAACAAGTGACTTAGGCTCAATGCCAGATTTAAAAGAAGTAAAACGAGATAAGCATGCTGAAGCTAAACAGACAACTAAACCTTCAGAAGATACAAAACAAAATGCAGATAAAGCGAAGAAGAAACAAGAAGAAAAAACAACTGATAATCAGAAATACCCACGCTTACTCAACACTTTGTTAATTGTATTCGGGGTTGCATTTATCTGGTTTATTGTATTAATGATTATGAAACGAAAGAAGCAATAATATAGTATTTAGATTAGTAACTATATTAATAGAACCTAATTCAAAAAAATCACGCAACAAGTTCGAGAGTAACCTGTTGCGTGATTTTTTAATATCCAATCATATGAAAAATAAATGATACAGATTCTTGAATTTTTTTAAGATCGTCTGCGAATAATAATTGAATGACGACCACGTAACTATTCATGAAGATATGAATTAAAATGGGCACGGCAATACGCTTGGTGTAAACATAAAAACCAGCTAAAATAAAGCCCATACCAAAATAAATTAAAATAAAGTTTGGGTCGTTATGTGCCATAGCGAATAATGCTGAGCTGACTGTGCCAGCAATGATAAAACGTATGACTTTATTACCTCTAAGAATATTGAAAATCTCACCGAAGATAACCTTTCTGAATACGAATTCTTCTAAGAAAGGCCCAGCAATTGCCACGAGTACAATAAAAATAGGTGCTTCTTGAATAATTTTCATAATGCCGGTTGTATTCGGGCTTGGCTGATCGATTTTAAATACAAAATGATTTAATAGAGAAGCAATAATTTGATATAACAGTACGACAATGAGCCCTACAATGGCCCAAAGAATGACATAACGTTTTTGGACTTTCGGTTGTAATTCTAAACGTGTTTTGTTTTTGATTTTATAATTCATCCACAAAATGACCAATGCTGCTAAAATCATTAAAATGACTTGTGTGTATGATGTCGTAAGCATAAGTTGTTTGCCTTTAAAATGATCAAACAAACCAGCACGATACAACATCTGTGGACCGAACAATGCAAGTCCATAAACGATCAAGGTTAGGATTGAAAACCATAGTCGTGACATAATGTAACTCCTCCATACTATCTAGTTGCTATATTCATTTTAAACTAAAAGTTTGTGCGAGGAAAATAAAATTCTAATTGCTTGATGTATTGACCAATTTTGATTAATATAGAAAGTGGATTAGCACTCAGGATATGAGAGTGCTAAACAAAACTTGATATGTAAATAAATCAAATATGAAATAAACAATTGCAACAGATTAGAGGAGGAACGACCATGCTTAAACCATTAGGGAATCGCGTGATAATTCAAAGAATTGAAAGTGAACAAACAACTAAGAGCGGAATCGTATTAACTGATAAAGCGAAAGAAAAATCTAATGAAGGTAAAGTTATCGCAGTCGGACCAGGCAGAACTTTAGATAATGGTACTGTTATTACGCCTGAAGTTAAAGAAGGCGACACTGTGGTATTTGAACAATATGCCGGAAGTGAAGTACAAGTCGGTGAAGACAAATACCTTGTTATCAGTGAAGAAGAAATTCTAGCTATCGTACAATAATACATCAATCATAACAAATAACAGGAGGCTATAAACATATGGCTAAAGAAATAAAATTTTCTGAAGATGCACGTCAATCAATGCTTCGCGGTGTAGATCAACTTGCGAATGCAGTCAAAGTAACAATCGGACCTAAAGGTCGTAACGTGGTGCTAGACAAAGAATTTACTGCACCTTTAATTACAAATGACGGGGTAACGATTGCGAAAGAAATTGAACTTGAAGATCCATATGAAAATATGGGTGCAAAATTAGTGCAAGAAGTTGCGAATAAAACAAATGAAATTGCTGGTGACGGTACAACAACAGCTACAGTACTTGCACAAGCAATGATTCAAGAAGGATTAAAAAACGTAACAAGCGGTGCGAACCCTGTTGGTTTACGTAAAGGTATTGATTTAGCAGTAGGCGAAGCGGTACAAGCTTTGCATGATCAATCTCAAAAAGTTGAAAATAAAAATGAAATTGCACAAGTTGGTGCTATTTCAGCAGCTGATGAAGAAATCGGTCGATACATTTCAGAAGCAATGGATAAAGTTGGTAATGACGGTGTTATCAGTATTGAAGAATCAAACGGCTTCAACACAGAATTAGACGTAGTTGAAGGTATGCAATTTGATAGAGGTTACCAATCTCCATATATGGTAACTGACTCTGAAAAAATGGAAGCTGTATTAGAACGTCCATATATCTTAGTGACTGATAAAAAAATCAGCTCATTCCAAGATATCCTTCCATTATTAGAACAAATTGTTCAATCTAATCGCCCAATTTTAATCATTGCTGACGAAGTAGAAGGCGATGCTTTAACAAACATCGTATTAAACCGTATGCGTGGAACATTTACTGCAGTCGCAGTTAAAGCACCAGGTTTCGGTGATCGTCGTAAATCAATGTTAGAAGACATTTCAATTTTAACAGGTGCACAGTTCATCACTGATGACTTAGGTTATGACTTGAAAGATGCATCTATTGATATGTTAGGTACAGCAAATAAAGTGGAAGTTACTAAAGACAATACAACAATTGTTAACGGTGACGGAGATAAAAATTCTATCGATGCACGTGTATCACAAATCAAATCACAAATTGAAGAAACTAACTCAGATTTCGACCGTGAAAAATTACAAGAACGTTTAGCTAAATTAACTGGCGGCGTAGCAGTAATTAAAGTCGGTGCTGCAAGTGAAACAGAATTAAAAGAACGTAAATTACGTATCGAAGACGCATTGAACTCTACACGTGCAGCAGTAGAAGAAGGTATTGTTGCTGGTGGCGGTACTGCATTAGTGAATGTATACAAACGTGTCAGCGAAATTGAAGCTGAAGGTGATGTTGAAACAGGTATTAATATCGTCTTAAAAGCATTAGAAGCACCTGTACGTCAAATTGCTGAAAATGCTGGTTTAGAAGGTTCAATTATCGTTGAAAAATTAAAACATGCAGATCCAGGTGTTGGTTACAACGCAGCTACTGGTGAATGGGTGAATATGTTAGATGCAGGTATCGTAGACCCTACAAAAGTAACACGTTCAGCATTACAAAATGCTGCAAGTGTAGCAGCAATGTTCTTAACAACAGAAGCTGTAGTAGCTAAAATTCCTGAAGAAAATAATGATGCAGGCAACCCAGGAATGGGCATGCCAGGCATGATGTAAGAGATATCATAAATAAAGCAGTTTAATTCATAAACTGCTATCAATAGAAAAGGCGCTTCATTAGTATGTATAGCTAATGAAGCGTCTTTTTTGATAAATTTTACTTAAATATGTGCTTTAAGGTAGGCGATATGTTCTTCACGTGTTGCCCAGCTGGTCGCAAAGCGTACGATTTTATGCGTCTCGTTATACTTCTCCCAACAAGTGAGTTTTATATATTCACTCAATCTTTCAATTGTTTCATTGTTCATAATAAAGAATTGCTGATTGGTTGGTGAATCTAAATAGAGTTGGTAGCCTTTTTCAACAAATGCTTGTTTTAATTGCATTGCCATATCCACTGCATGTCGACTGATATCTAAATATAAGTTATTTGTAAATAATTCAGCAAACTGAACACCGATTAAGCGGCTTTTCGCAAGTAAGGCACCGTGTTGTTTAACAATAGATGTAAAGTGCCTCGGCTCATTGTTGCTTGTGAAGACAATAGCTTCACCACATAAAGCTCCGATTTTAGTACCACCTATGTAAAAGACATCTGCATATTTGGCAATATCCTTAATATCTAAATCAGCTTCATCACTGACTAAACCATAACCTAAACGCGCACCATCAATGTATAATGGGATCTCATATGTTTTACACATGTTTGAGATGCTTTCTAATTCTGATTTTGTGTATAAGGTTCCGTATTCAGTAGGATAAGAAATATAAACCATACCTGGATAAACCATATGTTTATAGTTTGAGTCTTCATAGAAGTCATCAATATAATTTTTTACTTGATCAGCAGTGATTTTACCATTGTCAGAAGGTACCGTTAATACTTTATGACCACTGAATTCAATCGCACCGGATTCATGTACACTGATGTGACCAGTGTCCCCGGCAATGACACCTTCGTATTTGTTTAGCATTGCATTAATTACAACTTGATTCGTTTGTGTTCCACCGACTAGAAAATAAATAGCAGCTTCTGGCATATCGATAGCTTGTCTGATTTTACTAATTGCATCAGCAGTAAATGTATCATTGCCGTATCCAGACTCCTGTACGTAATTAGTTTGAACTAATTTTTCTAAAACTTTTTCATGTGCACCTTCTAGATAGTCATTTTCAAAAGATATCATGGGTCCTTCCTCCAATTCATAGTATTTTTTATAATGCAATTCTAGCTGCAAAGCAAAAGAGGTGTAAGTAGTACTAATATTCTGAAAACATTATTTAGAATTCAAGAACTAATGTACCAAAATCACATCTTTTCAAAAGTCTTATACAGTTAGAGAATGTTTTAATAATAATGCGGTTAGTTGATTGTGTCAACTACAAGATAATACTTTTATATTTTAATCTTGCAAAGCTTTGGCTGTTAATACTGTAAAATAGAGGAGTTATATAAATTATAGCGATTTTTTGACAATTCATATTATGGCAGTAAAACAGACGCTTTTTTAAGTGATCATACATAAAAAAACTCTGATGGACTAAGCGGTCGATCAGAGTTTAACTAATTATTTATTATTGTTGTAAGTCAGCGATACCTTTTGCGATAGATTCGAACACATGAGGGATATCGTCTTTTTCGATACAGCTGAAAGCAACACGGATATCAGTTTTGTTCAAAGCAATTGTACCGATAGAATATGCTTCGATTAAGTGTTTACGTAATGCTTCCGCATCAACATCTTTAACTTGAATTGCCATGAAATAACCAGAGTTGAAATCATAAGGTGTCCAGTAAGCTTTAAATTGCTCATCATATACCACTGATTTTGTGACTTCATAACGTTCGCGTAAAGTATCGATGTGACGTTGCACATCCGCTTCAAACGCTTCACGATGTTCAGGTTGCAATACATATTGAACTGCACTTTGTGAAGGCATAGGACCACTTGAGATATTACTACGGATTAAACCTTTAACTTTAGCTTCTAAGACAGCTTTAGTAATTTCATCATTAATACCGAAAGTAATAAAGCCGACACGTAAGCCCCAAGCAAAGAATTCTTTAGTTGCACCGTCTAATCTCACCGGTAAGATATTTTCTGATTCAAGCTGTGTTAATGCTGAGAATAATGATTGCGTATAAACATCTTCATAGAATAGACCATAATACGCATCATCAACAATTGTAATTACTTTAGTACCGCGATCAGCTAAGTCTTTAATTGCTTTAGCGATAACATCAACTTGATTTGCAGTTGGTGTATAGCCTGTTGGGTTATTTGGGTAATTCAACAATAAGATGACTTTGTCTTGATCATAATTTTCTAAAGCTTCAACAAAACCATCAGTTGTGTAGCGATTTTGTTCATCAAAGATAGAATATGTTTGAATATCAGCACCATGACGCGTATTAAAAATTAATTTATAGTTGCCCCAGTTTTGTACAGGTAATAATAACGTATCACCAGCATTAACGAATAAGTCAGCTAAAATAGATAAGCCATGTGTTAATGCGTTTGTCACGATAGGTCTAGAAATTTGTTTTTGTTCTAGATCAGGATTTTCTTTTAGAATTTTTTCTTCCCATAACGCACGTAATGTTTCTAATCCTTGCGGTGGCGCATAAGGGAAAATTTCATCTGGATCTAGATGTTGGTATAAACCGTAGATTGTATCAGAGTATAATTTTCCATTATCATCTGTCGCCATACCAATTGTTGCGTTATACTTTGTTGCTTTAGCTTCTGCTGATTGAGATAAAATGCCTTTAGGATAAAACATGTGTTTACCTAAGTCAGACAGCATGTCCAATATCACAGGGTTAGATTGTGTAAGTTGCTCATTTAAATCAAGCGCTAATGGATTCATAATAATTCCGCCTCACTTTTTAAAGTCTTCATACATTACTATATTATCTTGAATGAGCTTAAATAGAAAGTAGAGAACGACGATTTTCAGAAAATATGGTCGATTATTCTAAATGTATCCTTAAAAATAGAAAAACTAACCATGAATACCCAATAATTATTTGATATACTGATTATATTTGAGGTGAAAATATTGAAACATTTGACTAAAATTTTTGTGATTATCGCAATTCTAGCGTTTTTAGCTGGTGCTTATTTTCAATTTATTGAAGATGAAGGCGCAAGTATTAAAATGTTTTTAGCGGCCATCATGTTCATGATTTGTGCTTTTATCAGTCGTAATAATGATCGGAAGAAAAGAGAACAGTATAAACGTAAAAAGTAACTGTACAAGTGCATTGTGCAGTTACTTTTTTATTGCTTTTGTGTATATACAATATATACAGAAAAGACTGATTTTTGAGTGATTATGTAAAGATTACGTAAAAATCATAGACATAACTGTTATATCTGTGTATACTGTGTATATACAGTTAGGGAGGAAGTTAGATGAAAATACTGCTTAAGAATAATAGTGAATATCCGATATATGAACAAATCAAGCAGCAGATTAAAGAAAATATACTCAAAGGTTATATTTCTCCCGGTGATCATCTTCCCTCTATGAGAGAACTTGCGAAAGACTTACGCGTAAGTTTAATTACGACCAAACGTGCTTATGAAGATTTGGAGAAAGATGGGTTTGTGACCACAATCAGGGGAAAGGGTACTTACGTTAAAGAGCAAGACAATGCGATATTGAAAGAAAAGCAATTTATAGTCATCGAAGATTTAACGAAATCATTAGTAAAAGAAGCAAAAACAATCGGTATGCCGCTTGAAGAGTTGAATGAAATCTTAGCATTAATCTATGAGGAGGAAAATGAATGATAGAAAAAGCTATCGATGTACAGTCACTTTCGTATCATCATAAAAACTTCGAGCTTAAAGATATTTCATTTCATGTTCCAAAAGGTTATGTGACAGGTTTCATTGGCGCTAATGGTGCAGGTAAAACAACCATTATTCGTTTATTGATGAACTTGATTCATCGAGAATCTGGATATATTGAAATGCTTGGACATGAAATGCCAAAACAAGAAAGAGAAATCAAAGAACAAATCGGTTTTATTTATTCGGAATTATACTTGAATGAAAAATGGACAATCGAAAAAGTAGAGCGATGTATTGGACCGATGTATCGCAATTGGGATCATGATATTTTTCACCACTACATAGAACGATTTAAACTTCCGCTTAAGAAGAAGATTAAGACGTTTTCAACAGGAATGAAGATGAAACTTTCCTTTGCGATTGCATTCAGTCATCATGCGAAGTTGTTCATTTTAGACGAACCGACAGCAGGATTAGACCCTATCGCAAGAAATGAAGTACTAGAAATCATCCAAGAAGAACTCATTAATGAAGATGTTTCAGTTTTCTTTTCAACACATATAATTTCAGATATTGAGAAAATTGCAGATCATCTTGTTTATCTTAAAGATGGGCAAATTATCTTCAATGAACCGAAATATGTATTGTTGGATGATTACCAATTAATACGTGGTAGTGTCGAAGACTTGGATGAGGAATTAAAAAGTTACATTATCAATTTGAAAATTAAACAAACGGGTTATGTAGGATTAACGAAAGAAGCGGATGCTTTCAAAGAAATCTTTGGTGACCGAGTAGAAATTTCTAAACCGACCATTGAAGAATTGATGGTTAATGTAGAAAAGGGTGGCTTAGATGAAGCAAAGCTTGGTGAAGTGTTATGAAGACATTGCTCAAAAGAAACTTACTATTAAGAAAATATACTTTAATTGTTTATGCATTGATGATTATACTTGCGCCAGTTGTATTGCCATTGATTAAAGGTGATTCGGTATGGAGTTTTATTATTAAAAATATCTTTGCGGCGCTTGTTATGTTTATCATTATTTTTGATAGCGGACAAGTTTTCAGATTGCAATTTAAATTAGGCGGTAATAAAGCTTATTACTTCAATCACAGCTTACCTTTTTCAGCACGTCAGCAGTTAAATACACATTATTTAACAACACTCTTGTTAGCATTAGCAGGTGCAATCGTGTTGATTGTGTATAATGACGTGCCGCAAGGTGCAGAGATTAATAGTATTGAACTGATGACGCCTTTGACATTTATCGCAATTAACCTTTTGGGTCACGCACTCGCTTTCCCCAAAAGTTCTGAAGTCAGAAGGGATTTTATTCCTTATTGGGGCTATATCGTTGTTGCGAATATTGTTGTACCGATTTTAATCGCAATTGGTTTCTTGTTGATCGCAGTTGTGACAGAACGTTTTGATATGATGTCAGACAAAATGGTGGAAGTTTATATCAATAGGTTTGTGCTTTGGTCTGGCTTATTATGTATCGTAATTTTTGTGGGAACATATTTTTATCAGCTTAAAAAAATTAATTCAAATCAATAGTCATTTAAAAGGAGGTCTTTTGATGAAACTTGAACATATTACAAAACAATACGGTTCTAACAAGGTATTAGATAATATTGATTTTAAATTTGATCAAAGCCGCATTGTCGGTTTGATTGGGAAAAACGGTGTAGGTAAAACGACATTAATGAAAGTCATGAACGGCAACATTATTAATTACTCAGGAAAGGTAAATTTAGGTCCTGATGAACGCGTCGGTTATTTAATTGAGCACCCTAAACTTTATGATAATAAATCAGGCTTATATAATTTGAAAATCTTTGCGCAAGTCTTAGGTAAAGGCTACGACAAAGCTTATGCACAAAGTATTATTGATGCATTCGGCATGGCGCCTTATATCAAAAAGAAAGTCAAAAAATACTCAATGGGTATGAAACAAAAACTTGCGATTGCAGTGTCATTGATGAATAAACCGAAATATTTAATTTTAGATGAACCGACAAACGGTATGGATCCAGATGGTTCAATTGATGTGCTTGAGACCATTCAGCGATTAGTTAAAGAGTTAGATATGAAAATTTTGATTTCGAGTCATAAATTAGAAGACATTGAATTAATTTGTGACCGTGCAGTGTTCTTAAGAGATGGCCATTTTGTACAAGATGTGGATATGGCGAAAGGGACACCGACAGATGTGACAGTCTTGGAATTAGGAAAAGACTTATCAGATGAGAAATTTAAAGAGGTTTTAGATTATTTGACGATTCATTTCAGTATCTTACAAAGTCATAAAGATTCTGGTGAAATTTCATTAAAATCAATCAAAGATTACAAAGAATTATTAAAAGGACTTGCAGGATTAGACGTCTTCCCAGAATACATTGAAACACGTAAACAATCATTACGTGATACGTACTTCAATATTAATCAAAGAGGTGAGAAAAAGTGAATCTATTCCAACTCGTAAAACATGACATTATCAGTATCTTAAGAAGTCCATTAACGTATTTAGCACTTATTTTAACATTACTTCCAATTATCGGGATGACAGCATTGATTAATCAACAAATGCATAAAGTAGATGGAGATATTATTATGGCCATGGGCAGCTGGTTCTTCTCTATAGTTGGATTACTGTTTATGATTAAAACAATCACAAGAGATATCTCTCAAGGTACGATTCAATTATATTTAAACAAAACGAGCAATCGTATAAAGTATTTTATTGCGAAAGTCTTATCTATCGCATTTATCGCGATTTTAATCACAGTGCTTTTAGATGTGCTTGTTTTAATTATTCAAGCCGTTACAAAAGGACCTGATGTGAAAGATGAGAAGATGTTGCAGATTTTATGGTTCTACTTTATTTTCTTATTATTCTTTGGTCTATTGTTATTCTTGGTAGCGTTAATCGTACCAAAACCAGCATTGATTTATGCGTTAGGTATATTCTTAGTCTTGATTGTGCCATTTGCGGAACCATTTCTACCTATGATTCCGAAAATTGGAGATGATATCCAAAAAGCATTGAAGTATATTCCGTTCAGTTATTTAACGAACAAAACAACGACAGGGGACTTCAAATTCAGTAATTGGCAATGGTTTATTTCAGCGGCTTCGATTGTTGTCTTATTTGTTGCTAATACGCTATACATTACAAAAAAAGATATTTAATCAAAAAAGCCGGAATGCTAGTTCATGTACTCTAGCTTCCGGCAGTTTTATTATGGGTTCAGTAATTTGTTCATGATAGAGTTGTAAACTTCTTTCCAAAGATTTGAATCTGTTTTGAAGCGGTTGCTGATGACAACATGAGTTTGTTGTACGGCTTCATCATAATTTTCATCATCTTTATCTGGAAGTAATTTTTTTCTAGTTTCTTCAACGAAGACTTGTGCAGCTTTTGCGCGTGGGCCCCATACATTTTCTTGTTCGTATTGATCATTTAAGAATACGAAAATTGGAATCGCACGTGCTTTACCATTCGTTAAATATTGATCAATCAAGTCTGTGTCTTGGTCTCTATGAAAGACGCGTACTTCGAGGTCTAACAATTCGCTGATATGTTTTAAGATCGCAATATTCATCATGGCATCCCCACACCAATCTTCAGAAATTGCGAGTACTTTACGATATGACTTTTGCTTGACTTGTTCGATACGTGAATCATCTTCAGGTACTGTAAAACTTTCATAAATCTTAAGCAGACCTTCTTGATTTTCTTTCATCTCAGAGATATACGTATCTAAATCTTGAGCATTTTGAAAATATGTTTCTAGTTTTGTCATCGATAAAACCCCCTTTGTTAATTGATAATATTATATCAACAAATGATTCAGAATTAAAAGGAAAGGTTGTGAAAATTCTAAAGATTATATAGTGTTGCAAATGTAGTTAATATATTTTGAAGAAAAAGTAATATATAAGTGAAATAGCACCGTGCAATTTCTAAAAATAGTAGTATGATAAATATGTGCGAAAAATACATACGAAAGAGCAGTAAAAAGGAGTGATTCTTTTGAAGTATAAATTAGTCGCAGTACTTATGTTTTCAACGATAAGTGTAATAACTTTATTGATTTCAGGGTATATGAGTAGTACAAAATCAGTTGATTTATCAGAAATGACAATTAACAACATGAAGATGAATCAATCATTTAATCCAAAGGGTTTTAATGAAAATCATAATATTCAAGTCGACCGCTTTGCGTTTTATTACAATGATAAGCATCCTAATTTTGTGGTGAAAGTTGATAAGGCACATCATAAAATTAATGGAATGGTTGTTATTAAGGATAAACAAATTGAAACGAACATGGGCTTTAAAGTAGGGGATGATATCAGCGATGTCATTCAAGCACTAGGCAGCAGTTACCAATTAACAGAAGGTAAGAATGGTTATAAAACGTTGAATTACGTTGATAAAGAAAATCATTTAAAACTTAAAGTCTTATATCAAGATGATGAAATTAAACGAATTGAATATTTCAAATGAGAATTCTAATTAAAGATGGCGTACTTGAAAGGCAATTTAAGCGGCCATCTTTTTACATAAGATAATATTTTCTTTAGGCCAAAGGGGAAACATTTTAAAAGCTTTGCAAGTTAAAGTATAATTCAAGTAGATTTTGGAGGTGGCCATTGTGAATAAAATTACATTTTTAAATGATTTAGAAAGTGAATTAAGATGGTTGCCTAGAGACGAAAAAGATAAAATTATGTATGAATACGAAGATGTGTTCTACGAAGGTGAAAGAGAAGGGCGCTCAGAACACGATATTCTAAATGAAATGGAAAGCCCGAAAAAAATAGCAAAAGAAATTTATGCGCAAAAAGCTATCAAGAATGCTGAATATGCGCCGAACGCACAAAATGTCACCAAAGCTGTTCTCGCTACGTTAGGTCTAGGCATTTTATCTTTAATTATCATATTGATTCCATTATTCTTTGTGGTTATATTTATGATTATATTATTGCTTGCTTCGCTCGTACTTTTATTATCTCCAATCATTTTATTTGTAGCGAATGTGATGAGCGGATTTTCACAATTTGTTTTCAGCGATTTCTTATTTGCCTTTAGTTACACGGGTCTTGGAATTATCTTTATTGTCTTTATCTTCAAGTTGGTTGAAGTGATTTATAAATTAATTCTGAAGTATTTACGTTGGAATTTGAAATTGATTAGAGGGAGCATAAGCGCATGAGAAAACTTTTATTAATTGGCATGATCACGTTTGTTGCTTTCTTCTCACTCGGCACTTTAGTCTGGTTTGTTCATGATCAAAGTAATTTGCCAGAGGAGCGTGTTGAAAAGACATTTCATAATAAAGACATTCAAGATATTTCAATCAGCGGCAATCGTGCAGACATCAAAATTGTACAAGGTAAGGAATTGAAGCTTAAATATAAAGGACAACGTCCTATTAATTTCTCAGAACATAATCATATCCTTAAAATTTCTGAAGATAAAAAGGATGAAATAGCGCCTAATATTAATCCATACAAAAGAACGAAACAAGAAATGATTGTCGAGGTACCAAAGAAACAATTAAATGATATTAATATTTCAACAGATATCGGCGCAATTAAATTGGATGGTGTACAAGCTGCGACAACCACAATTTGGAATAACATTTCAGATGTACATATTAAAGATTCCAAGTTGGAAAGTTTAGATATGAAATCAGAGAGCAGTAAGTTGGCATTTGAAAATAGTACGTTAAAAAACGGCAATTTCAAAATTCATTCTGGCGGTATCAGTGGAGATCATTCATTAGTAAAAGAAAGTATTTTTATATTAGGTACGGGTCATATCAATTTCTCAAAGATGGCGAATTCTTGTGATATTAAAGCCTCAACGAAAAGTGGCAATATTACGTTAAGCTATTTACACCCGCCGAAAGATACACTGTTAAGATTAAACCCTGCTGAAGGTAAGAAGTTGGTAAAAAATCCTCACTTTAAAAATGATAAAGTCGGTAAGGGTGAAAATGTTTTAGAATTCTATACGAATAAAGGTAATATCACAATCGAATAATGAACGTTTCAACAAAAAAACGATTTTCATCAAATGTTAGATGAAAATCGTTTTTTTTTGTCTATATTTCTATTCAATTATAATGTGCTGGATTCTGTTTGTTGTTGTGCTAAAACGCCGTCTTCCATTTGGTATACTTTATCGCAGAATTTCATTAAACGTTCATCGTGTGTTACGACAAGACAGGTTTTATTTAATTCCTTGGTTTCTTTCTTTAAGATGTTCATGACTTCCATCGCATTTTCAGTATCTAGTGAAGCGGTAGGTTCATCAGCTAAGATAATAGATGGATTTGTATACAATGCTTTGACAATCGCAACACGTTGTTTCTGGCCGCCAGAAATTTCGCTTGGCAGCTTATTTTGAACTTCACTTAAACCTAATCGTTCTAATAAGTTAGTCAATGCTTCATCACTTAGCACATCTTTCTTTTGTTTTTTCAACAAGGTAAATTGCTGTTTGACTGTTAAGAAAGGAACCAAGTTTGTGGCTTGCAAGATAAAGCCGATTTCGTTCATACGCGTATGTGCTAATTGTTTTTGAGAAAGATGTGTAATGGCTTGGCCATTCACATAAATTTCACCTTCAGTCGGTGTTTGTAATGCTCCGGCCATCGTCAAGAACGTACTTTTTCCTGATCCAGAGGGGCCGATGATGCCGACGAGTTCATTCTTATTAAATTGTACTGTCGTTGGTTTAACAGCTTCGATAATTTTATTACCATCTTTAAAACGCTTCGTGACGTCTTTAAACTCTAACATTAGTATTTTCACTCCTTTTTATCCAATGGCTTTTAATGGGTCTACTTTACGGATCGTTAAAATAGAGAACAGACTTCCAATGAGTGATACAACAATCAAGACAAGTCCATAGATGATTAATGTCACAGGATTAAATGCGACAGGCACAGCATTCGGTAAAAAGGCACCTGTGATTAGTGTCAGTGCTAACCCGATTAATGTACCGATTAAAGAAATCATAAAGGTTTGTGCTAAAACGACTTTAGCTAAGTAACCATTTGTGAAACCTTGTGCTTTCAATACACCGAATAAGTTTGTTTTTTGAAGTGTAATGACATATAAGAAAATACCGATGACTGTTGCTGAAATAATAAATAAGAAAGTAATCATAAAGTTAAGTGTCAGATTTTGTGCAGTGTAACCAGGTAAATTTTCAACGAAGTTTTCAATGCTGACCGCTTCTAAATCAGAATTGAGTGATTTATCTTTCCAATCTTTGTCACGAACCACAACAGCATTCGTTTTATCTTTGGTTAATTTCGGATTGATACTTTGAATTGTATTATAATTACCGAATAATACAGGTGATGCGTTATATTTTGCGCTTTCCGTAAATCCAACAATTTTCAGCTTTTCATCTGATTGGGATAAAGATAATTTATCGCCGATTTTAAAGCCTTTATCTTTTAAAGTTTCATCTGCGATGACCTCATTATCTTTATTAAATTTATGTCCTTCTAGTAATTTAGGAATTAAGAATGATTGTTTGGATACGCCGAATAAGAGGGCATTTTCTTCTTTTTGACCATTAGAAACAATAACGGCAGATTGTTTGAGTAACGCGGATTCTTTAAATGTATTTTTTGTTTCTTTTGTATCGAAGACAGATTGAGCGACAGTTTGATTCGCATCTTTATTTAAGACAATCGCATCTGCATGCCATTTATCTATACCTTCACGGTTCATATTGATTAAACCGCTTGCAAGGCCTGAAAGTAAAAAGAGCAGGTAACTGATCATAATCAGCACACCGATGATTAATCCGAATTTTAATTTATTTCGTTTCATCTCGTTCCAAGCTAAAAACATAGGAGAACTCCTCTCGAGTATTTAATTTTGAATGTTGAGTTGATTATGATTGAAGACTATCAACTTAATTAATCAATTATAACTTATATAACTCAAATGTGAAAAATAAAACAAAATGTATCAAACTTTTTTGCGAATACTTTTAATAAAAGAAGTGGATTGGGAGTTAATTTAGATTGGGATAAAGAATTTCAAGATATTCTTAAATCAAGTAAAGTCTTGTTTTTTTCTAATAGAGCAGATAAAAATAAAAGCGAAAAGACTTTAGCACAGTGTCTTTCCGCTTTTAATCTATTATTCAGATGCGAAGGCAATGTCTGTATCAATTTCGCCATGAAGAGAGGTAATATCTAGTTCGTTGTGGTTAAGCCATTGATTAAAATCAATACATACAGGTGTTTGATTTTCGCCTAAACTGATCCAAGCTTTCATTGTTTCTGGTTGATACATAGATGTATGAATAGTACCAGACCAGCTGCTGAAGAGCTTACTGTAAATTTCATATTGCGGATCATTAAAAACTTCAAAAGCTTTCATTTTATCCATATGGATATCTGTTTGTTTTAAAGTTTTAGCTAATCGTGCTTTAGATTCTTTGGTGTAGTTACGATTTTCATGCGTCAGCAACTTGAAATGGTTAGTGCACGTACGATCATAACGTACATCTAGACCTCTAGGTGTCACTTCTACAATCGCGTGTTGATTATGTTTATCCATCATAATATAACTGAATGAACTACGATGAGGAATTTCTTTTAATAAACGAATGGCTTCATCTGTATCACGACAAAGTTCTAAAATTAAGCGTCCAATCATATAACAGACAAACCCGTCTTGCGGATGTTTACGATGCATAAAATTATAGCCCATAGCGAGACCCGCAGAATTAAGCCCATCCATTCTGCCTGTGACGCGAGAAGTAGGACCAATTTGGGCTAATCCACCGTCATTTGGTTCATATAATAAATAGCGACCATCATATGTGGCAGGGTGATAGTCATAATTGCGCACTAAATAATTGTCGCCAAGAAAGACTGTACAGCCGCTGTCTTTCTTAATAGGTGTAAAGCGATAATGTGCAAAATTAAAAACAATTTGTCTAATCGGTAACTCAAGCACTTCACGCATACCCATTAATTCTTCCCAAATTTGCGGTGCATATTGTTGGAAGATTGCATGTGTTTCATTAACATCGATATCAAAGCGTGGTAAGCGTTTCTTCCATTCTTTTTCTCTATTTTGCATGAGTTTAGTTGTTTTCATCCACTTGCCTGTTTCAACACCTAAATCATAATGTGATCCTCGAAATGTCATAATATCTGAGTGTACTTTTTGCATTCAAAATAACCCCTTAATGTTTCTCTTGATAATGTTACAAGAATGTAATTATTTATTAATAGACTTGGGAAATCAAACCATATTATAATATATATGTAGAGAAAAAACTGTAAATACGGTTTGTAAATGTCACTTGAAACGAAGATAGATTACGTTTAGAGGTGATTCATATGGTACAAGATTATTATAATAAAGCATATGCCGCTGTTTACAGATGGTGGAGAGGCGCGTAATTCGTAATTCTTGTGATTTTAAGAGGTTAACCTTTTTCGGTTAGCCTCTTTTTAGTATAATGGCTTTAGACATGCTTTAGCTTTTTTAATATAGGGTATATGTTTTAATGACCAATTTAAGTATGCTATTATTAGAGCATGCAGGCGATTATTTTTATAGAGGTGAAATCAAAATGTTAGACTTTATTAAAGGCTTTTTTAAATTCTTCTTCAGTTTAGCACTTATCGTGTCAGTTGTAGTTGGCGTAGGTGTGGCTGTATTTGCTTTCATCTTCAAGAAAGACTTTGAAGATATCGAAAGAAGAACAAAAGAAATCGTTGCTGATATTGAATCAGGCAACAGTAATTAATTGTAATAGAATTAATGTAAAAGCACTTGCTGAGTTGAATTCAGCAAGTGCTTTTTTCATGAGTCTAAAAGGCTAAGAAGCGTTACGACATAATGTGATTTGGACAATATCAAGCAAAGAAAGTTTAATTTGCTGCTGTTGTTTCAAATTGATACCGATTAAGACTTGATCTAAGTAATTGATTTTGTCTGGCATCATTTTGATAGTCTGTATCCAACCTCCTTTAAAGTAGCGCACACGAATGGGACATTGTTCTTGAAATGCGATATGAATCTGTTGGTTCAATTCATGAATTTGATCTTCAGATAAAATAGGGCGTTCTATCTTAGTTTGATCTACCGCATATTGATGCAGACGTTCAAACTGTTCGGGCAATGTCGCAAAAGGTGCCCATTTCACCATGCCTCTGCCCATCGGGATATTCGCATCGAGCTCCTCCCGTGGAATTTTTCGATAATCTGTTTCTTCTTTAGACGTTTCCATCACTATCACCTGCTTGAGTAAGAGTTGATAATTTCATTATACGAACACTTGTTCGTATTTTCAACTGTAATTAATAGTTTAGCAGAAGAAAACCGTTTCAGAATTGAACTATTATCATTTTTCAGAATAATCCCGTACAATAGGAGGTAAGATGAGGAGGTAATAATATGACGAAATCAGGTTATATTGGATCTTACACAAAGAAAGAGGGTAAAGGGATTTACCGCTTCGTACTAGACGAAGACAAAGCAGCAGTCACTGAAGTTGCGACTGCCTATGAAATTGAGGCTTCTACTTTTATTGCACGCCACAATCAATTTTTATATGCGATTACGAAAGAAGGCGAACGCTGCGGTGTCGCAAGTTTCAGAGTTGAAAATGACGGCACATTGACTTTACTTAATAAATGCTTAGACTCTGTTGAAGGCACAGGATGTTATATTTCTGTATCAGAAGATGGCAATTATTTATTTGAAGCGGTCTATGGTGCAGGACTTTTACGTTTATACGAATTAGATGCAGCAACAGGTGAAGTTGTACGTTTAATTGAAGAGTTGGAACATAAATATCCGACAGGCCCGCATGAACGTCAAGAACATGCACATGTCCATTATGTGCAACAAACTCCAGATAAAAAATATGTTGCTGCGTGCGATTTAGGTACAGACAGAGTAGTCAGCTACACATATGATGAAGAAGGCTATCATGAAGCAGCGGTATCTGAATTTACTGCAGGTTATGGCCCACGCCATATCGCATTCCATGAAAATCAACCTTATGCATATGTTGTACATGAACTTTCAAATAAAGTGAGTGTTACCAAATATGATGACGGCCATTTTGAAGAAGTAGGCGTTTATGTAACGATTCCAGATGACTTCAGAGAAGCAACGAAACTAGCTGCAGTACATTTATCTCATGACCAACGTTTCTTATATGTCAGCAACCGTGGTCACGACAGTATTGCAGTATTCGAAGTCAGCGACAAAGGTGACGCATTAAAATTAGTTGAAATCGTGAAAACTGGCGGTGAATTCCCACGTGACTTCAATATTTCAGATGATGATCAATATATTGTATGTGCACATCAAGAAGGGGATTCTCCAGTGACTGTTTTAAAACGTAATAAAGAAACAGGCCAACTGACATTAACAGATGACAAACAACATGCTGCAGAAGGTGTCTGTGTCATTTTTGATTAAAGTAAAACAGTTGTAAATGCTATAGAGTAACCAGCATCTTTTGATAGGTGCTGGTTTTTTTATGGAAATGTTATAAGAATTATTTATCATATGAATTATAAAAGGTTATGTAACCGTTTGCATTATTTTGGTTAAATATACGGATTTTTGTGATAAAATTAAAAAAACAACATGTACAGGGGTGCTTTAAATCAGTATCAGATTTAATTTTCGATTGATTTAAAGTAAAACATGTTGAATTCAAGGGGGGATTGGTTATGCGTCATTCACAACAAACAACTTTTCGCATACCGGGACGTCTGACATTCTTTTCTCAACCAAAGAAACAAAAATCTTATAACTTAGGCCAATTAATAGGTTTGATTTTAGGACCTGTACTCTTTGCGTTGATTTTAATGTTTGTACATCCTGAAGGTTTATCACATCAAGGGGTTTTCGTTTTAGCAAGTACTGCATGGATTGCGGTGTGGTGGATTACAGAAGCGATTCCTATTCCGGCAACCAGCTTAATGCCATTAGTGCTGATGCCGATAGGTCATGTCATGGATCCTGCACAAGTTACTTCTGAATATGGTAATGATATTATTTTCTTATTCTTAGGCGGCTTCGTGCTTGCGATTGCGATGGAAAGATGGAACTTACATACACGCGTAGCTTTAATTATTATCAATAGTATCGGAACAAGTACTGGGAAAATTTTATTAGGCTTTATGTTAGCAACTGGCGGCTTATCAATGTTTGTATCTAATACAGCAGCAGTAATGATTATGATTCCAATCGGCTTAGCGATTATCGCAGAAGCGAAAGCTTTGAACGATAAAGAACATCATAAACACAATTTATCTAAATTTGAAAAGTCATTAGTCCTTGCGATCGGTTATGCAGGAACGATTGGCGGTATGGGAACATTGATTGGAACACCGCCTTTAATTATTTTGAAAGGGCAATACCATACAGCATTCGGTGAAGAAATCAGCTTTGCGAAATGGATGTTGATTGGTATTCCGACAGTTATTATCTTATTATTCTTGGCTTGGGTTTACTTACGTTTTGTTGCCTTTAAACAAGAATTGAAACATTTGCCTGGCGGTGATGATTTAATCAAAACCAAGTTGAAAGAATTAGGCAAAGTCACATTTGAAGAGAAAGTTGTTTTCACTGTCTTTACCACAGCAAGTATTTTATGGATTATCAGAGAGTTTTTACTCAAACAATGGGGACCGACCTCACTTGTTCAAGATGGTACGATTGCGATGTTCGTATCAATTTTATTATTCATTATTCCAGCTAAAAATAATAAAAAATACAAACGCATTATTGACTGGGAAGTTGCGAAAGAATTGCCATGGGGCGTACTGATCTTATTCGGAGGCGGTTTAGCTCTAGCAAAAGGTATTTCAGAGAGCGGCTTAGCGAAATGGTTAGGTGCACAATTGACAGCCTTAAATGGTGTCAGTCCTTTACTCATCGTGATTGTAATCACTATGTTTGTGTTATTCTTAACAGAAGTTACATCCAATACAGCGACTGCGACTATGATTTTACCAATTTTAGCAACACTATCTGTCGCAATCGGCGTGCACCCATTATTATTAATGGTGCCAGCCGCAATGGCTTCAAACTGTGCTTACATGATGCCAGTCGGTACACCACCGAACGCCATTGTCTTCGGGACAGGTTTGATTTCTATTAAGAAAATGGCAAGTGTCGGCTTCTGGGTCAACTTAATCAGTGCAGTTCTCATTATATTAGTAGTTTATTTCTTAATGCCATATGCATTAGGAATAGATATTAGCGAACCATTAAAACCACTTAAATAATAATAAAGGAGATAGGCTAAAGTATTGTACTTTAAACCTATCTCCTTCTTTTATGTTGATTTTAATTATGATTTAAGTGCTGGTGATTGATAGATGTGTGAAAGGTTGCGACGTTTAATTTGTGCAGGTTTTAGTTGTGGTTGATCTAAATACAGACCATCAATATCATGCAATGTTAAAGTTTGTGATGTATCAAACTGATTCTCAGCAATTAATACATCTTTGTGCTGCGTATTATAGTAACCGCGAATATGAATCGCGTCTTTGGTCATAGGCCCTTCAAACTGGTTATTAATAATATAAAGTTCACGACCGCCTTGAGCTCCCATACGTTGTCCAGTCAGTACATCTGCAGTGTTTTTATCATCTTTCGTGCCTAAAAAACGCACGCCGCCAGCACAATTTAAGAAATGATTGTCCATGATATATAAGCTGTGTGCTTTAAAAGGTGTCAACGCAAAATCTTGTGTTTGATGGAACGTGTTGCGATAGATAAAAATATCGTGATAAAACTGATTGTGACGTGTTGCATGTGAACCGATTGCGCGATTCCAACTCTTGAAGCCTGGTGTTTCTGAAGGACCGAAATAGCATTCAGAAACCATAGTGTTTCTAGTAATTGTACCATCTCGCGTTCCGAATTTAGGGAAAGCACCTGGTACTTGAATATCAAGTTGTATTGCTTCAGAAAAGCTGCGATCACCATCAATATCTAAAAAGCCTTCAAAACTGCAGCGTGTGATCAGCGTATCTTCAACACCGCATGCATCAATTGCGTGACCGCCGACGATGTCTTTGAAGCGGATATTATATAATACAATACTTTGTGCGTGACCTAAGCACATCGCAGTGTTGTTGTCTGGAATACGACTTCCGTTCATATCGAATGTACCGCCGATAATTGTGATATGGCTATTGCCGGTATAGCCATGATAAAGTCCATTTCGCATCCCATTTTTAAGTAATGCATCTTTGCCTTGACGCTTAATAATTGCTTCTTCATGTAAGAATAGTGTCGTGCCTTCATAAATCGTTAAGGCACGTTTGACATGAAATTCTCCTTTCGGCACAAAAATCATACTGCCTGGATGTTGTTTTGCGAGATTTAATGCATGCTGTAATGCTTTTGTATCCTTATGTTTATTTTGACCTGTTAATCCGAATTCAGTTGGGTATATCAACATGGTTTTGACCTGCTTTCTTTATTTCATTCTTTGTATAAAACGGGGTAAACTCGATAATTTGTCAAATTTAGGTTATCCTATTAATTAACAAGATATCACAAAATTGGGGGTAACGCATTATGGCAAAAAAAGCTTTAATTGTTGTAGATTATTCATATGATTTTGTCGCACCGGACGGCAAGTTGACTTGTGGAGAACCTGGTCAGGCGCTAGACAATTTTATCGCAGAACGTATGGAAGCGTATGATAAAGAAGGGGAAGCAATCTTTGTCATGATGGATCTGCATTATGAAAACGATCCGTATCATCCAGAAAGTAAATTATTCCCGCCGCATAATATCGAAGGCACTTCAGGAAGAGATTTATACGGTAAAGTTAAAGATGTTTATGAAAAAATTGAATCACATGAACATGTGCATTATTTAGATAAACGCCGCTATGATTCTTTCTTTGGTACACCTTTAGATAGTTTATTACGTGAACGCGGTATTACTGAAATCGAAATTGTTGGTGTATGTACAGATATTTGTGTACTGCATACAGCTATTTCCGGTTATAATAAAGGGTATGCAATCACTATACCGACAAAAGGTGTTGCATCGTTTAATCCAGAAGGTCATAACTTTGCGTTAGAACATTTTAAAAATGTCTTAGGTGCGAAGGTAGAATAACAGAATAGACTCGTGATAAAATAGGATTAAATAGGTATGAATTACAATAATTAATGACAAGGAGTGTCTCAGGACATGGAAAGTACTTATATTTTCGGGCATAAAAGTCCAGATACAGACGCAATTAACTCTGCCATCATTATGGCTGAATTTGAACAATTAAACGGCAATACTTCTGCGAAAGCATATCGCTTAGGTGAAGTGAGCCCTGAAACGCAATATGCTTTAGATTACTTTAAAGTAGAAGCACCAGAATTATTATCAGATGATTTAACAGGTAAAGACGTTATTTTAGTAGACCATAACGAATTCCAACAAAGTGCAGATTCAATTGAAGGTGCCAATATCCGCCACGTTGTGGATCACCACAGAATCGCTAACTTCCACACAGCTGGTCCGTTATGCTACCGTGCAGAACCACTAGGTTGCACAGCAACAATTTTATACAAAATGTTCAATGAAAAAGGCTTTGATATCAAACCGGAAATCGCTGGTTTAATGTTATCTGCCATCATTTCAGACAGCTTATTATTCAAATCACCAACTTGCACTGAGCAAGATAAAGACGCAGCAAAAGCATTAGAAAAAATTGCTGGTGTAGATGCACAAGAATACGGTTTAGAAATGTTAAAAGCAGGTGCTTCTACATTGAATAAAACAGCAGTTGAATTAATCAATGCAGATGCAAAATCATTCAACATGGGTGATTACACAGTACGTATCGGCCAAGTTAACACAGTAGACTTAAATGAAATTTTAGGCCGTCAAGCTGAGTTAGAACAAGCTATCACTGAAACATTAAATAATGCTGAATATGATATCTTCGTATTAGTTGCGACAGATATTTTAAATAGTGATTCAGCTATCTTAGTATTAGGTGAAGACAAAGATAAAATTGCGCAAGCATTTGGTGTTGAGTTAGATAACAACACAGCATTCTTACCAGGTGTAGTATCTCGTAAGAAACAAATCGTACCGCCAATCACTGAAACATTATCATAAGCAGTTAGACGCTGTTTATACATGAATATAGATTAAACTGGAATGGGCTAAGATGATAAACAAACAAGCATTCATTGTGTCATCTTGCTTTTTCCAGTTTTTTATTATAAATTTTGGTAATTGAAGTGTTGGTAAAAGTAATAAAATCATTATAAAAGATTAAAATTAGGGTAAAATTGAGTAACAAGGATAATTGTACGAAAGGAGTTAGAGAACCTTTGAAATCAATCGAGGAAAAATTTAAAGACTGCCAAGGGTATTTTAAAACGCATATTACTAAAGATATTAAATACCGTAGAAAACAACTTAAAGCTTTGAAACATGCGATTAATAAATATGAAAATCAACTTTTAGCCGCATTGCATTTAGACTTAGGAAAAAATAAAGTAGAAGCGTATGCGACCGAAATCGGTGTCGTATTAAAAAGTATCAGTGCCGCTCGTAAAGATATACATAAATGGGCGAAAACGAAACAAGTGAACACGCCGCTCTATTTGTTCCCGAGTAAAAGTTATATTAAAAAAGAACCATTAGGCACAGTTTTGATTATCGGACCTTTCAACTATCCAGTTCAACTTGTATTTGAACCTTTAATTGGTGCGATCGCAGCTGGTAATACAGCAATTATCAAACCTTCAGAGCTGACACCGAATGTAGCTTCTGTGATTACAAAAGTCATTGAAGAAGCATTTGAATCAGCTTATATTACTTCAGTTGAAGGCGGTGTTGAAGAGACACAAGTCTTGTTAGAACAACCATTTGATTATATTTTCTTTACAGGCAGTGAACGTGTCGGACGTATTGTATATGAAGCAGCAAGTCGTCATTTGACACCTGTGACGTTAGAACTTGGCGGCAAGTCACCGGTTATTGTAGATGAGACAGCGAATTTGAAAGTCGCAAGTGAACGTATTGCGTTTGGAAAATTTATCAATGCGGGTCAAACATGTGTAGCTCCTGACTATATCTTGGTCCATGAGTCGGTCAAAGCAGACTTGATCAAAGCCTTGCAAGGTACTATTAAAGAGTTCTATGGCAAAGAACCGGATAAAAGTGCAGATTTCGGACGCATTGTGAATGATAAGCATTTTGAGCGTTTACAAGCATTGATTCATGACAATCAAGATAAAGTGGTTATCGGCGGTGAAACACATGAACCTTCACGTTATATTGCGCCAACGGTATTAGATAACGTGACTCCACAAGATTCAGTGATGGAAGAAGAAATCTTTGGGCCGATTTTACCGTTGTTGACGTATCAAACATTTGATGAAGCGGTCGAATTTATTCAAGCACGAACACGTCCGTTATCACTCTATTTGTTCAGTGAAGATGAAAATAATACGGATCGTGTGTTAAATGAACTATCCTTTGGCGGCGGTGCTATCAATGATACGTTAATGCAGTTAGCGAATCCAAATCTGCCATTCGGCGGTGTAGGCGCTTCTGGTTTCGGTAAGTATCATGGTAAGTATTCGTTCTATACATTCACACACGAGAAATCATATATTTATAAAACTACACGCTTAGAATCTGGAATAATATTCCCGCCTTACAAAGGGAAATTCTCTTATATTAAAAACTTATTCAAATAGTAAAATGAACTATCTGATTGAAGTAGAATAACAATAATAAAACTGGGTCGAACTTTGAAAGCAAGGTTCGACCCAGTTTATTTAGAATATATCTTATTTAGTTTGTTTCTTGAAAGAACCGATGATTTTCACTTGATAATCTAAGGTTTCAAGTATTTTAATCACTTTGTCTAATTCAGAATTAAGCGTAGCATCGGCTTGGACAAAGAAGCGATATCTGCCTAATTGTGTTTTAAGCGGACGTGATTCAATCCAAGATAAGTTGATATTGAAAATTGCGAATGTATTTAAAATATTCGCAAGCAACCCGGCTCTATCTTGTTCTGGTGTAATCATTAATACAGTGTCTGTCGCATCTTCAGCGATAGTTAAGTGATTACCTATGATTAAGAAGCGGGTCACATTATGTGGAAAATCTTCAATATTTTGTTCAATTGCTTCTAGACGATGATCTTCATTGATACCTAGCGGTGCAATCGCGCCCGTATGTTCATCAATAAAATCTAAACTTTGAACGGTACTTTCTGAATAGCCGATTTGAAATTGATGACGCTGGATAAATTGGTTAGTTTGACTGATTGCAGGTGCGATAGAATACACTGTATCAATCGCTTCGATTGGTGTACCAGCTAAAGCATATAATCCGAATTGGATATTTAAATGGATTTCACCAATAGCGTATATATTTTGATGTGCTAAGCCATCTGCGATGATGTTGATTGTGCCTTCAATTGAATTCTCAATCGGTACAATACCAATGCTGTCTGAGTCATTTTGAACTGCTTGAACGACTTCATATAAGTTGGATTTTGGATGATAGTCAGCTTCTGTTTCTGTTAGATACTTTTTAGAAGCAAGATATGAAAATGTACCCCTTGGACCTAAATAATATAAATTCATTTTTGCATTTCCCCTTTGATGTGACGCACAGTTAATGGAAAGGGCACCCAGTTGTTTCTGCTGGTTTCTTATAAAAGAAATTTGGTTCTTTCATCACATTTTTATACCCATGATGATAGTTCGAAACCAGAGTAGGTGACAGTGATGGTACGAGCCAAGACCATTTTCCAGTAACTTCACGATTGGCTTTTGCTTCATTGGATTCAAAGTGTTCGAATTGTTTAGCAGCTGTTAGGTGATCGACAATCGATGCGCCTACTTTTTTAAACGAATGATACACTGCATCATTCAGTTCTACCATAATACGATCTTTATTGAATGAAGTATTTTTAAGTGTATCAAATTCAAACGCTTCTGCAACTTTTTCTATTAAATTATAGCGGTATGTGTCAGTAAAATTACGTACAGCAATTTCATTTACCATATACCAGCCATTAAATGGTACTGTTGGATAAGTAATACCGCCGATTTTTAAATCCATACTAGAAATAATCGGTACTGCATACCATTTCAATCCTAAGTCAGCGAGTTTAGGGTAATGGCGGTGTTCGATTGGAACTTCTAGGACCAGTTCTTCAGGTAAATCATGCAGGCGCGGGAAGCGCTCACCAGGCAATTTATAAATCAATGGTAAGACATCAAAATCTGTACCTGCACCTTGCCAACCTAAGTGTTGTGCAGTTTTAGTCATCTCGCGTTCCGCAGGATCCCCAGCATCTTCATAACCTGCATAGCGAATTAATTGATTATTATAGATGATAGGCGGATGATCTTCTTCTTGCGCATAAATCGTAATGTAAGATTGAATTTTTCCACCGTTTGTCGCTTCGTCTAAATGTTTGTGGATAGATTCGATAAAGGCATCATTGTCTTTGACGTCACGTGCATCTTGAACGATTAACGTTTCCCAAAATAATCGTCCGATACAACGATTGGAATTACGCCAGGCCATACGTGCACCATATGTTAGTTCTTCCGTCGTATGGTGATACGTGCCAGTTTCGTTAATTTCCTTTTCGATTGCTTCTAATCTCTCTTGAATAACATTTTCGTCATAATTCAACTCTCGATACATTGTGTGAATAAATTCAGTCGCTTTCTCTAATAACATTTTCTTCACCTCATCTTTATTATAGGAGTAATAAGGGAAAACCCCTAGTAAAGATGTCACACAAAATATAGAAAACCAACTAAATCTGACAAAATTATTACATTAATAAAAAAGTATTTACAAAATTAATTGATTTAATTTCAATTTCGGTACAATTGTACGAAGAATGACATACCCCTAACGGGGAATGTATAAAAGCCTATAAGAATGTGATAAACTAAACAAAAAAGGTTGATTGGGGAGAAAGTTATGTATCAATTTAGAGATGACAGCTTAATGCTTCATAATGACTTATACCAAATTAATATGGCTGAAAGTTATTGGTATGATAATGTTCATGAAAGAAAGGCGGTCTTTGATTTATATTTCCGCAAGATGCCATTCGACAGCGGTTATGCTGTATTTAATGGATTACGCAGAATTATTCAATTTATCGAAAATTTCCATTTTACTGAAACGGATTTAACATATTTAAAATCTATTGGTTACCAAGATGACTTTTTAGATTATTTGAAAGACTTGCGCTTTACTGGAAACATTCGAGCAATGGAAGAGGGCGAAGTATGTTTTAATAATGAGCCTTTAGTAAGGGTAGAGGCACCATTAATTCAAGCACAATTAATTGAAACGATTTTATTAAATATCGTTAACTTCCATACGTTGATTGCGACAAAAGCAAGCAGAATTAAACAAGTCGCACCTAACGACTTATTAATGGAATTTGGTACAAGACGTGCACAAGAAGAAGACGCAGCATTATGGGGAGCAAGAGCAGCTATTATCGGCGGTTTTGATTCTACAAGTAATGTCAGAGCGGGTAAATTATTCGGTATTCCTGTATCTGGTACACATGCGCATGCTTTTGTACAAACTTATGGTGATGAATATGTTGCATTTAAAAAATATGCAGAACGTCATAAAGACTGTGTCTTTTTAGTAGATACTTTCCATACGTTAAAATCAGGTGTGCCGACAGCGATTAAAGTGGCACAAGAATTAGGCGATAAAATCAACTTTATCGGTATACGTTTAGATTCAGGTGATATTGCTTACTTATCTAAAGAAGCACGTAAAATGTTAGATGAAGCAGGTTTCACTGATGCGAAAATCATTGCATCTAACGATTTAGACGAAGAAACAATCATGAGTTTGAAAGCACAAGGTGCGAAAGTCGACTCATGGGGTGTAGGTACGAAGTTAATCACAGGTTATGATCAACCAGCATTAGGAGCAGTTTATAAACTTGTTGCTGTAGAAGATGAATCAGGTGAGTATCAAGACCGTATTAAACTATCAAACAATGCGGAGAAAGTAACAACACCTGGTAAGAAAAATGTTTATCGTATTATTAATAAAGCAACAGGTAAAGCAGAAGGGGATTATATTACACTTGCACATGAAGATCCGTATGCAGAACAACCATTGAAATTGTTCCACCCAGTGCATACGTATAAAAGTAAGAAAGTAAAATCATTCGAAGCGATTGATTTGCATAAAGATATCTATACTGAAGGTAAATTAGTTTATGAATTACCACACGAAAAAACAGCCAAAGCCTTCTTAAAAACAAATTTAGAACATCTATGGGAAGAAAATAAACGTTTCTTGAACCCTCAAGAGTACCCTGTTGATTTAAGTAAAGCATGTTGGGATAACAAACAACAAAAAATCTTTGAAGTCGCAGAAGATGTCAAAGAAATGGAGGAACGACATGAGTAGTGAATTGCAGGATATTATTGTTAAAGAAATGAAAGTTAAACCATCCATCGATAGTGAAAGTGAAGTCCATGAACTCATTCACTTTATTAAACACTATGTTCAAAGTCATGGTTTTATCCAATCGTTAGTATTGGGGATTTCAGGCGGCCAAGATTCAACACTTGCTGGTCGTTTGTGTCAAATTGCGGTAGAACAGCTACGAGAAGAAGGCAGAAATGTACGCTTTATCGCAGTTAAGTTACCATATGGTGTACAAAAAGACGCAGATGAAGTTGAAGATGCTTTGAAGTTCATTCAACCAGATGAAACTGTCACGGTTAATATTAAACCGGCAGTTGATCAAAGTGTTAATGCATTGAATGAAGCTGGATTTGAATTAACAGACTTTCAACGCGGTAATGAAAAAGCACGTGAACGTATGAAAGTTCAATTTGCGATTGCGGCAAACCAAAGCGGTATTGTCATCGGAACTGATCATTCTGCAGAAAATATTACAGGCTTCTTCACAAAATATGGCGATGGTGCTGCAGATATAGCGCCTTTATTCGGCTTAAATAAGCGACAAGGGCGTCAATTATTGGCATACTTAAATGCACCGAAACATCTTTGTGAAAAAGTGCCGACTGCTGATTTAGAAGATGACAAACCGCAACTTCCAGATGAAGAAGCGTTAGGCGTGACTTATGATGCGATTGATGATTATTTAGAAGGCAAACCTGTGTCTGAAAAAGATCAAAAAGTAATTGAAGGCCACTACTTAAGAAATGCGCATAAGCGAGAATTAGCATACACGCGCTACACTTGGCCAAAATCAGAATCATCGAAAGAAAAAGAGTGACAAATAATCAGTCGACTGATAAAATAAGCTAGATTTCAATTTGAAAAGAGGTAATATATTTTGTCAGTAATTTCAGCAAACCCATGGCTGATGCTGCTTTCAATTTTTATCATTAACGTTGCTTATGTGACATGTCTCACAGTTCGTACGATTCTTACCTTAAAAGGTTACCGTTATGTCGCAGCAGCGGTTAGTTTCCTTGAAGTGTTAATCTATATTATCGGATTAGGCTTAGTGATGGCTAACTTGGATAAATTCCAAAATATTGTAGCTTATGCGTTTGGTTTCTCTGTCGGCATTATTGTCGGTATGAAAATTGAAGAGAAACTTGCATTAGGTTATTCTGTAGTCAATGTGACAACAGCCAATTACGAATTAGATTTACCGACACAACTTAGAAATTTAGGTTACGGTGTCACACACTTCCCAGCTTATGGTCGAGACGGCGAACGTTTAGTCATGCAAATTCTGACACCAAGACGCTTTGAACTTAAGTTGATGGATACGATCAAACAACTTGATGACAAAGCATTCGTCATTGCCTATGAAGCACGAACATTACATGGCGGCTTCTGGGTTAAAGGTATTAGAAGTAAACGATTGAAGGCGTATGATACAGATGAAATTTGAAGTAGCAGAAAACGAAACGATTCAAGAATGTTTAGCACGTATGCGTGAAGCGGGCTATATGCCAGTGAAGCGGTTTGAGAAACCAGTCTATCGTGAAAATAAAGACGGCAGTATAGAAGTTGAGCGTCAACATATACAATTTGTCGGTAAGAAAATTCAATAAATGTGCAGAAAGCCCAATTTGTATTTTGAAATGAAATACGAGTTGGGCTTTTTAGATAAAAGTTTGGAAAGCCTTATACATTTGAAAAAAATTCTGTTAAAATAGAGAGTATAAGAGTAAAAAGTCGAACGTTTTGCAGGATATTTTGAAGAATGTACATGTTCTGTGAGCGTCCACATTTAAAATCAAACTTTAAGATAGGAGTTTATGAAATGATTGAACGTTATTCTCGTGAAGAAATGTCACAAATCTGGACAGACCAAAATCGTTATGAAGCATGGTTGGAGGTTGAAATCCTAGCATGTGAAGCTTGGAGTGAATTAGGTTTTATCCCGAAAGAAGACGTTAAAAAAATCCGTGAAAATGCGCGTGTAGATGTAGACCGTGCGAAAGAAATTGAATTAGAAACTCGTCATGACGTTGTTGCTTTCACACGTCAAGTTTCTGAAACTTTAGGAGAAGAACGTAAGTGGGTGCACTATGGTTTAACTTCAACAGACGTTGTAGATACAGCGTTAAGCTACCAAATCAAACAAGCAAACGATATTTTGGAAAAAGACATTGAACGTTTTATCGAAGTATTAGCTGCGAAAGCGAAAAAATATAAATATACATTAATGATGGGTCGTACACATGGTGTGCATGCTGAACCGACAACATTCGGCGTAAAAATGGCATTATGGTATCAAGAAATGGTACGTAACTTTAAACGTTTTAAAGAAGTACGTAAGGAAATCGAAGTAGGTAAAATGAGTGGTGCAGTCGGAACATTCGCAAATATCCCACCTGAAATCGAAGCATACGTTACAAAACACTTAGGTCTTGATTTTGCACCTGTATCAACACAAACATTACAACGTGACCGTCATGCGTATTACATCGCAACATTAGCTTTAATCGCAACTTCTATGGAGAAATTTGCAGTTGAAGTACGTAACTTGCAAAAAACAGAAACACGAGAAGTAGAAGAAGCATTCGCGAAAGGCCAAAAAGGTTCTTCAGCAATGCCGCATAAACGTAACCCGATCGGTTCAGAAAATATTACAGGTATTTCACGTGTCATCCGTGGTTACATTACAACAGCATACGAAAACGTTCCATTATGGCATGAACGTGATATTTCACACTCATCTGCAGAACGTATTATGTTACCAGATGTGACAATCGCATTAGATTATGCATTAAATCGTTTCACAAACATCATCGATCGTTTAACAGTCTTTGAAGATAATATGATGGCTAACATCAACAAAACATTCGGTTTAATTTATTCACAACGTGTGTTATTATCATTAATTAACAAAGGTATGGTACGTGAACAAGCTTATGACTTAGTTCAACCAAAAGCGATGGAATCTTGGGAAACTAAAACACCATTCAGAGAATTGCTTGAACAAGATTCACAAATTACAGATGTATTAAGTAAAGAAGACTTAGACAAAGCCTTCGATCCAAAACACCACTTAAATCAAGTGGATACAATTTTCGAACGTGCTGGTTTAGCTGACTAATGTTTACCATAAATTTGTATATCGCAACAATTTCTTAAGGGTCATGACTACACTTTAATGTATTAGTACGTTAAAATAGGATAAAGATGAACACAAAGAACAGGAGTTGTTTGATATGCAAATTGAGAAGTTACGCGGTAAAGCATTAGATGAGCTGTTTGATGCGATTCTAACGCTTGAAAATAGAGAAGAGTGTTACCAGTTTTTTGATGACTTATGTACTGTAAATGAAATTCAATCGTTATCACAAAGACTTCAAGTTGCTAAAATGATTAAACAAGGCTATACGTATGCAACGATTGAAAAAGAAACAGGTGCTTCTACAGCGACAATTTCCAGAGTAAAACGCTCCTTACAATGGGGTAACGACGCTTATACTGTCGTATTAGATCGTATGAATATCGAAACAAATGACTAGTTCAAAACAGAGCCTGCACATCTTATGATGTGAGAGGTTCTGTTTTTCTTTGTTTAGACATATCCGTTTAGAATCTAAGTGGTAAAAATGATATAATCAAATGTATGTTTAAAAGAAGGGAAACGGTAAAATGTACGACATAAAAAAGTGGCAACATGTATTTAAATTAGATCCTGCAAAGACAATCAATGATGAAGATTTAGATAAAATCTGTATGTCAAATACAGATGCAATTGTGATTGGCGGAACTGATAATGTGACTGAAGACAATGTCATTCAATTGATGAGTCGTGTCCGTCGTTATCCGCTTCCACTCGTCCTTGAAATTTCCAACTTAGAAAGCATCATGCCTGGTTTTGACTTCTACTTTGTCCCGATGGTCTTAAACAGCCCGGATGTACAATACCAAAATGGCTTATTGCTAGAAGCACTTAAAGACTACGGTCATATGATGGATTTTGATGAAATCAAATTCCAAGGGTACATCATATTAAATCCTGATTCTAAAGCAGCGGTGAAAACACAAGCCAAAACAGATTTAGATGAATCAGATATTGAAGCTTACGCATTGATGACGGATAAAGTCTATCAATTTCCAATCATGTACATAGAATATAGCGGCACGTTCGGAGATATGGAAATGGTTCGTACCGCAAAACAAAATGTTGAACAAGCACATGTATTTTATGGCGGCGGTATCCGCTCATTAAGCGATGCGCAAGTTGCGGCGAAAGAAGCAGATACGATTGTCGTCGGCAATTTAGTCTATACCGATATCAAACAAGCATTGAAAACAGTTAAAATAAAGGAGTTATCTTAAGATGAATGCGTTATTAGACAATATGAATACTGAACAAAGCGAAGCAGTCCGTACAACTGAAGGACCACTGCTGATTATGGCCGGAGCAGGCTCAGGGAAAACGCGTGTTCTAACGCATCGTATCGCGTACTTATTAGATGAAAAAGGCGTTTCTCCTTATAACGTCTTAGCAATTACTTTCACAAACAAAGCAGCACGAGAAATGAAAGAACGTGTTGAAAAATTAGTAGGAGAAGAAGCACAAGTTATTTGGATGTCAACGTTCCACTCTATGTGTGTACGTATTTTAAGAAGAGACGCAGATCGTATCGGCATTGAGCGCAACTTTACGATTTTAGATCCGACAGATCAAAAGTCAGTCATTAAAGATGTGTTGAAAACAGAAAATATCGACAGTAAACGTTATGATCCGCGTATGTTCTTATCTGCCATCAGTAATATGAAAAATGAACTTAAAACAGTTGAAGACGCTGAAATTGAAGCAACAGACTTTATGTCTGATATGGTGGCACGTGTGTATGCAGGTTATCAACGTCAGCTTTCTCGAAATGAAGCGCTCGATTTCGATGATTTGATTATGACTACAATCAATCTCTTTAAACGAGTACCAGACGTTTTAGAATACTATCAAAATAAATTCCAATATATCCACGTGGATGAGTATCAAGATACTAACAGAGCACAATATACGCTTGTGAAACTATTAGCGGATAAATTTAAAAATTTATGTGTCGTAGGTGACTCTGACCAATCCATTTATGGTTGGCGTGGTGCTGATATTCAAAACATCTTGTCATTCGAGGAAGATTATCCGAATGCGAGAACGATTTTCCTTGAACAAAACTATCGTTCAACGAAAGTCATTTTAAATGCGGCCAATGAAGTAATTAAAAATAATACAGAACGTAAGCCGAAAGGGCTGTGGACTGCGAACCAAGAAGGTAAAAAAATTAATTATTACCAAGCACAAAGCGAAAGTGATGAAGCACAATATGTCGTAAAAGAAATTATGCGTCAGCAACGTGAAAACAATAAATCCTTCAATGATATTGCGATTTTATATCGTACGAATGCACAATCTCGTGTGCTTGAAGAAACATTTATGAAATCGAATATTCCATATACAATGGTCGGCGGTCACAAGTTCTATGACCGTAAAGAGATCAAGGACTTATTAAGTTATTTACGTTTAATCGCAAATAGTAATGATGATATCAGTTTACAACGTATTATTAACGTACCAAAATGTGGTATCGGACCATCTTCTGTTGAAAAAATTCAAGCGTATGCCAGACAAAATGATTTAAGTATGTTTGATGCCTTAGCTGAAGCAGATTTTATCGGTTTAACCAAAAAAGTGACTAAACAAGCGATAGACTTCTATACATTGATTTCAAATTTAATCCAAGAACAAGAATTCTTAGAAGTCAGTGAAATTGTAGAAGAAGTCTTAAATAAATCAGGGTATAAAGAAATGTTGGAACGTGACCAGACTTTAGAAGCACGCAGCCGTTTAGAAAACATTGAAGAGTTTATGTCTGTTCCTATGGATTATGAGAAAAACACACCACTTGAAGAACAATCATTAATCAATTTCCTAACAGATTTATCATTAGTCGCAGATATCGATGAAGCGGATATTGAAAACGGTGTGACATTGATGACGATGCACTCTGCGAAAGGTTTGGAATTCCCGGTAGTCTTTATTATGGGTATGGAAGAATCAATTTTCCCTCATATCCGTTCTATTTTGAGTGACGATGATCACGAAATGGAAGAAGAACGCAGAATTTGTTATGTGGCGATTACACGTGCGGAAGAAGAGTTGTATTTAACACATGCGACGAGCAGAACGTTATTTGGTAAAACACAATCTAACTCAGCTTCAAGATTTTTAAAAGAAATTCCTGAAGATTTATTGAATAAGCCTGCAAGAACAGAAAGCCGTTATGCAGGAGCTGCCAGCAGTCAAAGACCTGTTAAACGCGGTCCAAGCAGACGTACAACGAAACGTTCAGAAGTGGCATCTGGAACATGGAACGTCGGTGATAAAGTGGTTCACAAAGCATGGGGAGAAGGTATGGTCAGCAATGTGAATGAGAAAAACGGTACGGTTGAACTCGATATTATCTTTAAATCTCAAGGACCGAAACGTTTACTTGCGAACTTTGCGCCGATTAAAAAGAAGGAGGACTAAGGGATGAACGATTTAGCCAATAGAGTTGAAACACTGCATCGCTTATTGAATCAATATAATCATGAATATTATGTGATGGATAATCCATCTGTACCAGATAGTGAGTATGATAAATTACTCCATGAATTGATTCATATCGAAGAAGAACATCCTGAATTTAAAACAGAAGATTCTCCGACAGTACGTGTAGGCGGCGAAGCACAAGCTACTTTTAATAAAGTGCGCCATGATACACCAATGTTAAGTTTAGCTAATGCTTTCAATGAAGAAGATTTACGTCGTTTTGATGCCCGTGTACGTGAACATGCGGGAAAAGTTGAGTACATGTGTGAATTGAAAATTGATGGTTTAGCGGTATCTTTAAAATATGAAAACGGCAGATTTGTGCAAGGGTTGACGCGTGGTGACGGAACGATTGGTGAGGATATTACAGAGAACTTGCGTACAATTCGAGCGATTCCATTAAAAATTAAAAAGCCGTTAACTTTTGAGGTGCGCGGTGAAGCGTTTATGCCGAAAGCTTCTTTTGAGCGTTTGAATAAAGAGAAGGAAGAAGCGGGCGAACAAGCTTTTGCGAACCCACGAAACGCAGCGGCTGGCTCATTACGTCAATTAGATTCAAAATTAGCTGCAAAACGCCGTTTAAGTATTTTCTTATACAGCGTCAATGACTTTACAAACTTTCATGCGACATCACAAAGTGAAGCTTTAGATGAATTAGATGAGTTAGGTTTTAAAACCAATCAAAACCGTAAACGTGAGTCAGATATTGAAGGCGTATTGGAATACATCAAGTATTGGACTGAAAAACGCCAAGACTTATCCTATGATATTGATGGTATTGTGATTAAGGTCAATGATCTTGAAGAGCAAGATGAGCTAGGGTATACACAAAAATCACCAAGATGGGCAATTGCCTATAAATTTCCAGCAGAAGAAGTAGTAACGACTTTACATGATATCGAATTAAGTGTCGGACGTACGGGTGTAGTCACACCGACAGCAGTATTAGAACCTGTCCGTGTTGCTGGAACGACTGTTTCTCGTGCTTCACTGCACAATGAAGATTTAATTCATGAAAAAGATATTCGTATCGGGGACAGTGTAGTGATTAAAAAAGCAGGCGATATTATTCCGGAAGTTGTGCGCAGTTTACCTGATCGCAGACCAGAAGGAACTGAAACTTATCATATGCCGACACATTGTCCAAGTTGCGGTCATGAATTAGTTCGTTTAGATGGAGAAGTCGCATTACGATGTATTAATCCTAAATGCCCAGCACAACTTGTCGAAGGTATGATTCACTTCGTATCACGCCAAGCGATGAATATCGATGGTTTAGGTACGAAACTGATTATGCAGTTGTACGATAATGAAATTATTAAAGATGTAGCAGATTTATATTACCTTACAAAAGATGATTTGTTGCCGTTAGAACGTATGGGTGAGAAAAAAGCAGATAATCTTTTAAATGCGATTGAAGCGTCAAAAGAAAATTCATTTGAACATTTATTATTCGGTTTAGGCATCAGACATTTAGGTGTTAAAGCCAGTCAAGTAATCGCAGAACGTTTTGACAACATGGAGCGTTTGTTTGAAGTAACGGAAGAAGAATTGCTTGAAATCCATGATATCGGAGATAAGCTAGCGACTTCATTAATTACTTATTTAAATAATGAAGATATCATTGCTTTAATTGATAAACTTCGTGCAAAAAATGTTAATATGAAGTATAAAGGTATCAGAACTTCAGAGATAGAATCTGATTCAGAATTTAATGGTCTGACTGTTGTATTAACAGGTAAACTGCACAATATGACACGTACAGAAGCATCTAAATGGTTGGAAGCACAAGGTGCAAAAACGACAAGCAGTGTGACTAAGAATACGGATTTAGTCATCGCTGGTGAAGATGCTGGATCTAAATTGACGAAAGCAGAAAAACTAGGCACAGAAATTTGGTCTGAAGCAGACTTTATCCAAAAACAAAATGAAGTTGACCAATAAACAATAGAGGAGATAGGGCATGAAGAAAACAAGTGTATTACTCATCTCTCTCTTATTGATTCTCACGGCGTGTGGCAATAAGGATGAGCAACAAAAATCAACAAAAGAACAAGAAAGTCAATCAGATTCAAGTACTGTTAAGCACATTGCGACAGATAAGAATGTTCAAGGTGATGACTATAGAACGATTCTTCCATTTAAAGAAAGTCAAGCAAGAGGTATGTTGCAGCAAACGATGGCGAATGGCTATAACGGTGATGACTTTGAAGATGGTTTATTAGAACAAAGTAAGACAGTTTTTCCAACTGACGAATACTTATACCAAGATGGTCAGTTTTTAGATAAAAAAACAATTAATGCTTATCTTGGACCTAAATACACAAAATCTGAAATCGAAAAAATGGATAAAGATGAAAAAGAAGAGAAAAATGCGAATGAAAATCTTGGTTTAAATCCATCTCGTCATGGCGAAAAGGATGAAGAAAAAATCGCAGAAAATTCACCTGCTTATCTTTCTAACATCTTAGAACAAGATTTCTACGGCAATAGTGACACCAAAGGTAAAAAAATTAAAGGCATGACTATTGGTCTTGCGATGAACAGTGAATATTATTACCAAAAAGAAAAAGACGGACCAACCTTCAGTAAGAAATTAGACCGTGCGAAAGTCGAAAAAGAAGGTAAGAAAATGGCCGATGAAATGTTGCAACGTTTACGTGAACATAAAGCATTGAAAAACATTCCAATTCACTTTGCGATTTATATTCAATCTGGAGAAAATGATATTATTCCAGGAGAATTTGTTTCAGGTGCAACGGCAGATGATGGTCAAACACGTATCAACAGTTGGAAAGATATTAATGAAAAATCAGTGCTGTTACCTTCATCAGAAGCAGCTGATTTGAATGAGAATTTAAACAATAACTTCAAACAGTTCAATGATAATTTGCAGTCATATTTCCCTAACTTTACACAAGCAGTAGGTAAAACGAAATTTGATGGCAAAAAACCGAAAAACCTTATTATTGAAGTACCGATTGATTACTATGGCAAAGCTGAATTAACTGGTATTACACAATTTATTGCACAACAAGCTGACAAATACTTCAGCAATATTGATGCCTATGAAATTCATATTAAAGATGGTAACCAAGCACGTGCTTTAATCACAAAAGGTAAAGATGATAAAAAACAAAATGTGCATATCTATAAAAGATAAATGAATAGATAAAATTATGATAAAGATGTCTTCGCATAGAAGGCATCTTTTTATATTTTTTTGACAATATATTGAAGTACTACCTGGTACAGTTTAATACAAATTTTGATGGGAAAAAGTACAATGATGTATCAAAATTAGAAACAGGTGATATATAAATGAAAATTGTAGCACTATTTCCAGAAGCCACAAAAGGGCAAACAGAAAACAACGTGTTAGATGACTATACTGCGTTAAATCTACGTCCTTTTTTAGAAGAACGTGGACATGAATTGGTCGTATTGAAAGATGGAGAAGATGATTTAGATCAACATCTTAAAGATATGGACGTTGTTATTAGCGCGCCATTTTACCCTGCATATATGACAAAAGAACGAATTGAACAAGCACCTAACTTAAAATTAGCAATCACTGCAGGTGTAGGTTCTGACCATGTGGATTTAGAAGCAGCTAGCGAACATGATATTTCAGTGGTAGAAGTCACAGACTCAAACACGGTTAGTGTAGCTGAACATATTGTGATGACAACATTAATCTTAGTTAGAAATTACGAGGAAGGTCATCGCCAATCAGAAGAGGGTGGTTGGAACTTAACACAAGTAACGAACCACGCCTTTGAACTTCAAAATAAAACGATTGGTATTTTTGGTTTAGGCAGAATTGGTCGTTTAGTTGGAGAGCGTTTAAAACCGTTTAACGTAGATATTATTCACTATAGACGTTCTAGTCAAGAAGATACAGACTTCTCAAAATATGTGAATTTTGATGAGTTAGTGCATAAAAGTGATGTGTTGATTATTACAACACCACTTACCCCTGAAACAGATGATTTATTTGATTATAATACAATCAGTCAAATGAAAGATGGCAGCTATATTGTAAACTGTGCACGCGGTAAGATAGTAAACAAAGAAGAAGTAGTTAAAATGATAGAAGAAAATCATCTTCAAGGCTATGGTGGAGATGTATGGTATCCACAACCTGCACCTTCAGATCATCCGTGGAGAACGATGCCGCGTAATGCGATGACTATTCATTATTCAGGTATGGTTGTTGAAGCACAATTACGTATTGAAAAAGGTGTTAAAGATTTATTAACACACTTCTTTGATGAAACGCTATTCCCTAAGGAAGATGTGATTGTGAATGGTGGTCAAATCACTAGCCAATCTTATGCGAAACATGATGATTCAAACAACTAAGCTATAAGCTTAGCAGATTAAGTGAAAAGGAAATGCAGCTGCTTATAACACAAATAGGGCAGGAACGAGAAGTTCCTGCCCATTGTATTGATTAATGATTTTTAATTAGCTATGCAAAATTTGTTTAACTTCATCTAATTCATTGACTGTACGTGTACTTGGTTTTTGTGTAAACTTGCTGACCAAGTAAGTAACTACGACACTCATAATAAATCCTGGAATGATTTCATACATACCGAAGATTTCTGAAACATCAGCCATTGGTTTGATGAAGACAATCCAAACAATAACAGTTAATGCGCCTGCTACCATACCACTGACTGCGCCAGCTCGTGTTAAACCTTTCCAATAAAGTGAGAACAAAACAAGTGGACTAAATGAAGCTCCGAAGCCTGCCCAAGCGTTACCAACTAAGTTTAAAATCGTATCGTTAGGTGACCATGCGATCCAAATTGCGACAATCGCTACAACCATAACACTCAAACGACCTACAAGTACAAATTCTTTTTCGTGTTTTTGTGCGTTTGCTTTTTTACCACGAATCAATTTATAGAAGTCTTCAGTTAATGAACTTGATGTTACAAGCAGTTGTGAAGAAATCGTGCTCATAATTGCTGCTAAAATGGCAGCTAATAAGAAGCCACCGACTAATGGATGGAATAAAATCTGACTCATGATAATAAATAGTGTTTCTGGATCGTGAAGTGTAACATTGTAGTCTGGCACAAATGCGATACCAGTCAAACCGACTAAACATGCACCCGCAAGTCCGACTGCCATCCATAAAATTCCAACACGACGCGCAGTTGGTAAGAGTTTAAAAGATTTAATCGACATAAAACGAACGATAATGTGAGGTTGACCGAAGTAACCTAATCCCCACGAGAAGAGTGAGATAATACCTAAAACAGTAGTTCCTCTGAATAAGTCCAAATTAGTAGGTTTCATATCTGCGATTTGTGAGAATGTATCCCAACCATTTAATTTTAATAAGGCTACGATTGGAACCATAACCATCGCAATCAACATGATGACACCTTGGAAGAAGTCAGTAATTGAAACAGCTAAGTAACCGCCTAAAAAAGTGTAAAAAATAACGATAACAGCTACCATAATCAAGCCGTATCGATAATTCAGTCCGAATGCAGTTTCAAATAATTTACCTCCAGATACAAACCCGGAATGCGTATATAACGTAAAGAAAACGACAATAATGAGACCAGAGATAATTTTAATAATGTTTGAATGATCATCTAATCTATTTTTGAAAAAGTCTGGCAAGGTAATCGCATTGCCTGCAATTTCTGTGTAAACACGTAATCTTGGTGCGACAATAAAGTAATTCAAATATGCTCCCAGTGTTAAACCGATCGTAATCCAAATTGCGGATAATCCTGTCGCATAGACAGAACCAGGCAATCCCATAATCATCCAGCCGCTCATATCAGAAGCTCCGGCTGACAGCGCTGTAATGTACGGGCCGATGTTTCGGCCTCCCAACATATATTCGCTTAAATTTCCCGTTGACTGTTTGTAACCATAGATACCGATGATAACTAGAATGATAAAGTATACACCAATCATGATGTATGTTTGCCAGTCAGCATCGATTTGGCTACTCACTGAAGTACCTAAAATAAACATCGTGGTTTCCCCCTTTTTCTCATTGATGATTCAATGTATACGCATTATTATACAACAATTCTGAAAAAAGGGAATAGTTATTTTATAACAATGTTAAATATAAACCGCTCAACAGTGGCATTTTAAACGCTTTCTGTAATGAAAAGGTTTTCAATGCTTTAAAGCACATTAGTAGTATTTTTATAATTTTGAATGTATAAACGTTCATATTACATCAAAGCTTCTGTTGAATTAATGGTAATGATTTGCAATTGAAGTTCAGAATGATTAAGTTAAAGGGGAGTCATTACCTGATATGTGGGTATTTTGAACTAAAAAATTTAGATTTTTGACAGTTTTTTTGATACAATTTTATGATGAAGTATTAATAAGGAGGCAGTTCATTAATGGCTAGAGTATCACGTGAAGAAGTTGAACATATTGCAAATTTGTCTAAACTTCATATTTCACCAGAGGAAACAACAGAAATGCAAGACACATTAGAAACAATCCTAAACTTTGCCCAACAAATCGATACAGCTGATACAAGCGATGTAGAACCGACGTATCACGTATTAGATTTACAAAATGTATTAAGAGAGGATAAAGCAGTTAAAGGCATTCCTCAAGAGCTTGCGCTCAAAAATGCAAAAGAAACAGAAGATGGTCAATTTAAAGTACCATCAGTTATCAACGGGGAGGATGCGTAATGTCTATTCGTTATGAATCAGTTGAAAAGTTAAGCGAAATGATTAAGAACAAAGAAATCAAACCTTCTGAAGTTGTAAAAGATATTTATGATGCAATTGAAGAAACAGATCCGACAATTAAATCATTCTTAGCTTTAGATAAAGAGAATGCAATCAAGAAAGCTGAAGAGCTGGATGAATTGCAAGCGAAAGACCAAATGGAAGGTAAACTCTTCGGTATCCCAATGGGTATCAAAGATAACATTATTACAGAAGGTCTAGAAACAACATGTGCAAGTAAAATGTTAGAAGGCTTTGTACCGATTTATGAATCAACAGTAATGAAAAAATTACATGCTGAAAATGCAGTATTAATCGGTAAATTAAATATGGACGAATTTGCAATGGGTGGTTCAACTGAAACTTCTTACTTCAAGAAAACAGTTAACCCATTCGATCATAAAGCAGTGCCAGGTGGATCATCAGGTGGTTCAGCAGCAGCTGTAGCAGCAGGTTTAGTTCCATTCTCATTAGGTTCAGATACTGGTGGATCTATTCGTCAACCAGCAGCATACTGCGGTATCGTGGGTATGAAACCGACATACGGTCGTGTATCACGTTTTGGTTTAGTTGCATTCGCATCTTCATTAGACCAAATCGGACCTTTAACACGTAATGTTAAAGATAATGCAATTGTTTTAGAAACAATTGTAGGTGTAGATAAAAACGATTCTACAAGTGCTCCAGTTGAAGATAATGACTTCACTTCAGATATCGGTAAAGATATTAAAGGTATGAAAATTGCTTTACCTAAAGAATATTTAGGTGAAGGTGTATCTGATGAAGTGAAAGAAGCAGTACGTAACGCTGTTGAAATTTTAGAAGGTGAAGGTGCAATCGTAGAAGAAGTATCATTACCAAATACTGGCTATGGTATTCCATCTTACTATGTTATCGCATCATCAGAAGCTTCTTCTAACTTATCTCGTTTCGATGGTATTCGTTATGGTTACCATTCAAAAGAAGCACAAACATTAGATGAACTTTATAAATTCTCACGTAGTGAAGGCTTCGGTAAAGAAGTTAAACGTCGTATTTTACTTGGTACTTTCGCGCTAAGTTCAGGTTACTACGATGCTTACTACAAAAAATCACAAAAAGTCAGAACGTTAATTCGTCAAGACTTTGACAAAGTATTTGAAGACTATGATGTAGTCGTTGGTCCTACAACACCAACAGCTGCCTTCAACTTAGGTGAAGAAATCAATGATCCGTTGACAATGTATGCAAACGACTTATTAACTACTCCAGTTAACCTTGCCGGCTTACCAGGTATTTCAGTACCTTGCGGACAAACTAATAACAGACCGATTGGATTACAGTTTATCGGCAAACCGTTTGATGAAAAAACACTTTACCGTGTTGCTCATCAATTCGAACAACAATACAACTTACATGATGCATATCAAAATTTATAAGGAGTGTTAATGATGCATTTTGAAACAGTCATTGGACTAGAAGTCCACGTTGAACTGAAAACAGATTCTAAAATGTTCTCTCCATCACCAGCACATTTCGGAGCAGAACCAAACACAAATACGAATGTGATCGACTTAGCATACCCTGGTGTGCTTCCAGTTGTAAACGAACGTGCCGTTGACTGGGCAATGCGTGCTGCAATGGCATTAAACATGGAAATTGCGACTGAATCTAAATTCGATCGTAAAAACTATTTCTATCCAGATAACCCGAAAGCTTACCAAATTTCACAATTTGACCAACCTATCGGGGAACATGGTTACATTGATATCGAAGTAGATGGTGAAACAAAACGTATCGGTATCACACGCCTTCATATGGAAGAAGATGCGGGTAAATCAACACATAAAGACGGTTATTCATTAGTAGACTTAAACCGTCAAGGTACACCGTTAATCGAAATCGTATCTGAGCCCGATATCCGTTCACCTCAAGAAGCTTATGCTTACCTTGAAAAATTACGTTCAATTATTCAATATACTGGCGTATCTGACGGTAAAATGGAAGAAGGTTCATTACGTTGTGACGCTAACATTTCATTACGTCCATATGGTCAAGAAGAATTCGGTACAAAAGCTGAATTGAAAAACTTGAACTCATTCAACTATGTACGTAAAGGTTTAGAATATGAAGAAAAACGCCAAGAAGAAGAACTATTAAATGGCGGCGAAGTACTTCAAGAAACACGTCGTTTCGATGAGTCTACTGGTAAAACTATCTTAATGCGTGTTAAAGAAGGTTCAGATGACTATCGTTACTTCCCAGAACCAGACATCGTACCATTATACATTGACGATGCATGGAAAGAACGTGTACGTCAAACAATTCCAGAATTACCAGACGTACGTAAGAAAAAATATGTTGAAGAATTCGGATTACCTGCGTATGATGCGCATGTCTTAACATTAACGAAAGAAATGTCTGATTTCTTCGAAGAAGCAGTTGAGCATGGCGCTGATGTAAAATTAACTTCTAACTGGTTAATGGGTGGCGTTAATGAGTACTTGAACAAAAACCAAGTTGAACTTCAAGATACAAAATTAACACCTGAAAACTTAGCTGGTATGATTAAGTTGATTGAAGACGGCACTATGAGCAGTAAAATCGCGAAAAAAGTCTTCCCAGAATTAGCTGAAAATGGCGGAGATGCTAAACAAATCATGGAAGATAAAGGTTTAGTTCAAATCTCAGATGAGTCTGTATTATTAAACTTCGTAACAGAAGCATTAGATAATAACCCTCAATCTGTTGAAGACTTCAAAAACGGTAAAGGCCGTGCGAAAGGCTTCTTAGTCGGACAAATTATGAAAGCGTCTAAAGGTCAAGCTAACCCTCAAATCGTTAACAAATTATTACAACAAGAATTAGATAAACGCTAATTGATTGTATAACCTGCAGTGATTACTGATTGTAATCTCTGCGGGTTTTTTATTTTGATAAGGTGGTTTCAAAAACGAATTTCATTGATTTCAACCATTAATACTTTCAACTGAAGCGGAAATCATTTAAAATTGAAATTGAGTAAAAATGATGAGGGATTATTTATGAGAAAACGAGCTAGAATTATTTATAATCCGACTTCAGGCAAGGAATTGTTTAAAAAAATGCTTCCAGAAGTCTTGATTAAAATGGAACAAGCAGGATTTGAAACAAGTGCATATGCAACGCAAAAAGCAGGAGATGCGACGATTGAAGCAAAACGCGCATTGCATGAAGATTATGAAATGCTCATCGTTGCTGGTGGTGACGGCACATTAAACGAAGTGGTTAATGGGATAGCCGAACATCCGAATCGTCCTAAAATCGGTGTCATTCCAATGGGAACGGTAAATGATTTTGGTCGTGCCTTACATTTACCCACTGATATATTAAGTGCAGTAGATGTCATTATTAAAGGACATACAGTTAAAGTAGATATCGGTAAAATGAATAGCCGATATTTTATTAATTTAGCTGCAGGTGGACGTATTACTGAAGTCTCTTATGAAACTTCTAGTAAATTAAAAACATTTGTTGGACCATTTGCTTACTACATCAAAGGTATGGAAATGTTGCCGCAAATGAAAAATGTAGATGTCCGTATTGAATATGATCAAAAAGTCTTCCAAGGTGAGATCCTGTTGTTTTTACTTGGATTGACGAATTCAATGGCAGGCTTTGAAAAATTAGTGCCAGATGCGAAATTAGACGACGGTTATTTTACGTTGATTATCGTTGAAAAAGCGAATTTAGCAGAACTGGGTCATATCATGACTTTAGCTTCAAGAGGGGAACATATTAAACATCCGAAAGTCACATATGAAAAAGCAAAATCAGTTAATGTATCATCTTTTGAACAAATGCCGCTTAATGTAGATGGGGAGTATGGTGGTCAATTACCTGCCAATTTCTTAAATTTAAAGCAGCATATTGAAGTATATACACCAGCTAATGTAGATAATAAAGAATTAATTGAACAAGATTAGAGAAGTAAGCAGATGAAAGGTTAGGACTTAATCACAAGCCTGACCTTTTTTCTATGGAGGTTACAGTGTGGAAACATTAAAGAAAAATCAAATCTTTACAGGCGAGGTTATCGACTTAACGCATGAAGGACATGGTGTAGTCAAAATAGACCGTTACCCAGTCTTTGTGCCGAATGCCTTGCCTAATGAAGAAATTGAATATAAATTAATCAAAGTAAATAAAAACTTTGCGATTGGTAAATTATTAGAGATTCATAAAGAAAGTGCTGAACGTGTGACGCCTCCATGTGTTTACTATAACAAATGCGGAGGCTGCCAGCTGCAACACTTAGATTATCAATCACAATTAACAATGAAACGTAATCAAGTTGTGAATCTATTTCACCGTAAAGGAAAGTTTGAGCAAACGGTTATCAATGATACGATCGGCATGATGAATCCTTGGAACTATCGAAATAAATCACAAATTCCTGTCGGCTTGAATAAAGAACAAGATGCGATTATGGGCTTCTATCGCCAACGCAGTCACGATATTATTGATATGGATGAATGTATTATTCAAGACAGCATTCAAAACCAATTGATGCGTTCGATTCGTGCCTTACTAAAAGAGCATGACGTATCCATTTATAATGAAAGAAAGAAACAAGGTTTATTACGTCATGTCATTATTCGAGTAGGCCATGTCTCACGTGAAGTGATGATTATTTTTGTGACGAACGGTAAGAAGTTTAAACAAGCTAAACCGATTGTTGAGAAATTGGTCAATGCGATGCCGAATATTAAAAGTGTCATTCAAAATATCAATGAAACACATTCAAATGTGATAATGGGCAAAACATCAAAAACATTGTATGGTAAAGATGAAATTATTGATGAGTTGGATTCAGTGGAATTTGAAATCAGCGATCAGTCATTCTATCAAATCAATTCATCACAAACAGTTAAATTATATAATCAAGCGATGAAATACGCACAATTAACAGGCGAAGAAACAGTACTTGATACGTATTGCGGTATAGGTACTATTGGATTATATATGGCAGATAAAGCGAAACATGTCTATGGCGTTGAAGTCGTTCCTGCCGCAATTGAAGATGCGAAGAAAAATGCGCAATTGAATGGCTACGATAATACAACTTTTGTCTGCGGTAAAGCTGAATCAGTGATTTTAGACTGGAAACAACAAGGCATTCAACCTGATGTTGTCATGGTCGATCCGCCACGTAAAGGTTGTGACGAAACATTCTTAAACACACTGTTAGAATTAAATCCAAAACGCATTGTCTATATTTCATGCAATCCAGCTACACAACAACGTGATGCCCAAATTCTTGCGCAAAACTATGCGTTAAAAGAAATCACGCCTGTCGATATGTTCCCACAAACAACACATATTGAGACAGTAGCATTGTTTGAAAGATTATAATCAAAAATTATGTATATCGAAACAACGAGGTTTTTTCACATAGAAGATGCCTCGTTTATTTTGTGCAGTTATGTATAAGAAAGAGGCTAGGTGTGACCCCGGCCTCTTTGTTGAATATTAGTTATCATTATTTTCTTTTGAAGTCGTTTCTCCGCCTTTGCGGCCGATTTCTTGGAAATGTTCTGAACTGTATTCTTCAGCTGTTTTTTCTCCACCTTTATGTCCAGCTTCTTCGTGACTCATTTTGTTTTCATCGTTTGATCCATTGTTAGAATTTGATTGATTACTGTCTGATTGTGATTGACTTGTGTTAGATTGAGCTTCTCCGCCTTTTTGACCGATTTCTTGGAAGTGTTCTGAGTTGTATTCTTGTGCCGTTTTTTCTCCACCTTTACGTCCAGCTTCTTCATGACTCATTTTGTTTTCATTGTTTGTCATATTGAATCCTCCTTCTAACGTGATTTGGTGACTAAAGAACAATTAAGTACTCGAGTCTAGTTAGTTATACCTTTTTATAATAAAGTTAAACAAAAAATAAATGAATTCTTTTTGTTAAGGTAATGTAAAGGTAATATAATTAATAATTACTGAAATTAATTATCGTATTTTAGTGAAATTCAAACACGTCATAGGTAATAAATAATTAAAGCTTGCCAAGATAATATATAATAGATGATAAGTACATTGTTTAATGGAGGTGAATGGTATGGAAGAGCGACGTATTGTGCATATCGATATGGATTATTTTTATGCACAAGTAGAAGTAAGAGATAATCCTAAATTGAGAGGGAAGCCTGTCATTGTCGGAGGAAAAGCAAGTGGACGTGGTGTTGTGACAACGGCCTCATATGAAGCGAGAAAGTATGGGGTGCATTCTGCGATGCCAATGGCACAAGCACATAAACTTTGTCCGAATGGTTATTATATTCAACCTCGCTTTGATGTTTACAGAGCAACCTCTAAAGAAATTATGGATATCTTTAAAAGTTATACTGAAGTCGTTGAACCGTTATCGCTAGATGAAGCTTATTTAGATATCACGCATCTGGTACGTCCGGATCTTCCAGCATCTGCCATTGCACAGTATATTAGAAATGATATTTGGGAAAAGACCGGATTAACCGCTTCAGCCGGCATTTCCTACAATAAATTCCTCGCTAAACTCGCCAGTGGTATGAATAAACCGAACGGTATGATGATTATTAATTATCAAAATGTCCACGAGATATTAATGAACTTAGATATCGGCGGTTTCCCAGGTGTCGGTAAAGCAACCAAAGCCATTATGCATGAACATGGCATCTACAACGGTAAAGACTTATATGAAAAAGATGAACGCGAATTAATACGGATATTTGGTAAACGTGGACATGGATTATACGAGAAAGCCAGAGGACGCGGCACTAATATTGTTAAAGCCCATCGTATCCGTAAATCAGTCGGCACTGAAAGAACCTTTACAACTGACGTTAATGATGATGAAGAAATATTATTGAAAGTCAGAGAGTTAAGTGAGAAGACAGCAGAACGATTGAGTCGTATTCAAAAATCAGGCAAAACTGTAACGGTAAAAATTAAAACACATCAATTTGAAACATTATCGAGACAACGTAGCTTAAGAGATCCGGTTAGAAATGAGATTGATATTTATAATATTGCTTATACACTTTACAACGAACTTAAAGATCCAGAGGTACCCATCAGGCTAATTGGAGTAACAGTGGGTAATTTAGAAAAAACAGAATATCAAAATATGTCGATATATGATTTTCTTTAGAAAAAAATAACCGGTTGAACATTTATTCAGGTAAGTTCAATCGGTTATCCTTTATCTGTTAAATTTTTACCATAGACTGCAAGCATGTCAGATAAACTGTTGTAGTGCTTCAGTAATCTGAAAGTTATCATGGCACAAGCTTTAGCATCATTTAAAGCATCATGGTGTCCATGAAAATCTAAATGATAATAATCCATCATGTATTTTAAACCGTACCGTCGGTTATTAACGGTTCTACGAGCAAGTTGTAGTGAACAGAAGTAAGTCATATTGGGTGTCTGTAAACCTAAGGCTTGAATGCTGGCATGCATTACTGTCATATCAAATGCGGCATTATGCGCAACAACTGGTAAATTATCTATAAACTGCATCATGTAAGGCAACACAAAATTGAAGTCAGGCGCTGTTTCAACATCTTGAGGTTTAATGCCATGTACATTGATGTTTTGATTAGAAAAGTAGTCCTTAGGATTCACTAATGTATAAAACGTTTCAACAATTTCATTTTCAACTACTTTAACCATACCGACGGAACAAATACTTGTACGCTTACCGTTTGCGGTTTCAAAGTCCAACGCAACAAATGCATTTTGGTGTTTCAAAAGTAATTCGACCTTTCTATATGTGATGATTTAAGTAATAAAATACTACTGGATAGGAAAGTGAGAGTCAAGTGTTTGACTTTGATAGTGTTTATAGAATATTTTTAATTAAAGTCTGAGACGTGTTATAATTATTCAGGTTGATATTTAGAGGAGTGAAGCGAATGAGACAATGGACGGCGATCAACTTAGCCAAGTTAGCGCGCAGAGCCAGCCGTGCTGTAGGGAAACGCGGTACAGATTTACCAGGGCAAGTAGCCAGAAGAATTGATAAAAATATACTACGAAATTTAGCAGAACAAGTCGATGATGTTGTATTTATTAGTGGTACAAACGGTAAAACAACCACGTCGAATTTAATAGGTCATACATTAAAGGCCAATAATATAAAAATAATTCATAATAATGAAGGTGCGAATATGGCTGCAGGGATTACATCTGCATTCATCGTACAATCTCAACCAGATACAAAAATCGCAATTATTGAAATCGATGAAGGTTCTATACCAAGAGTGTTAAAAGAAATGACACCGACAATGATGGTCTTCACGAACTTCTTCCGCGATCAAATGGATCGCTTCGGTGAAATTGATATTATGGTTAACAACATCGCAGAAGCCATCAGTCATAAAGGCATTAAACTATTATTGAATGCCGATGATCCATTTGTGAGTCGTTTAAAAATTGCGAGTGAATCTAATGTCTATTACGGCATGAAAGCACATGCACATGATTTTGAACAAAGTACGATGAATGAAAGCAAATATTGTCCGAACTGTGGTCGCTTATTAGTGTATGATTATATTCATTATAATCAAATCGGTCATTATCATTGCGAATGTGGTTTTAAACGTGAGCAACCGAAGTATGAAGTGTCTAAGTTCACAGTATCACCTTTTATTCATTTAACGATTGGTAATACAACATTCGATATGAAAATTGCTGGTGACTTTAATGCTTATAACGCCATCGCAGCGTACAGTGTTTTACGCGAATTAGGTTTAAATGATGAATCTATCCGTAAAGGCTTTGAAACATATACATCAGATAATGGACGTATGCAGTATTTCAAATCAGGTTCAAAAGAAGCCATGATTAATTTGGCGAAAAACCCGGCAGGGATGAATGCAAGTTTATCTATGGGCGAACAGCTTGAAGGCAAAAAAGTCTATGTCATCAGCTTAAATGACCATGCGGCAGATGGCAGAGATATTTCATGGATTTACGATGCTGACTTTGAAAAACTAAGCGAACAAGATATAGAAGCAATTATTGTCACAGGTAATCGTGCTGAAGAATTACAATTACGTTTAAAACTTGCTGAAGTGGATGTACCAGTTATTGTAGAACGTGATATTTATAAAGCGACAGCTAAAACAATGGATTATCCAAGTAAGACTGTCGCAATTCCGAACTATACATCACTTGCGCCGATGTTAGAGCAATTAAACCGTTCGTTTGAAATGAGGGAACAAAGATGAATGAATTAACGTTATATCATTTTATGACAGATAAATTGAATTTATATAGCGATATCGGTAATATCATCGCATTAAAACAACGCGCAAAATGGCGCAATATCAAATTGAACGTTGTTGAAGTCAATGAAACAGAAGGTGTAACTTTTGATGGATGTGATATCTTCTTTATCGGCGGCGGCAGTGACCGTGAACAAGCGCTTGCGACGAAAGAATTAAGTAAAATCAAAAGTAAATTGAAAGATGCCATAGAAGAAGGAATGCCTGGATTAACAATTTGCGGCGGTTATCAATTCTTAGGTAATAAGTACATTACACCTGATGGGACAGAGCTTGAAGGCCTAGGTATTTTAGATTTTTATACACAATCTAAAAAAGAACGTCTGACAGGTGATATTGTCATTGAAAGTGATACATTCGGAACAATTGTCGGTTTTGAAAATCACGGCGGCAGAACGTATCATAACTATGATACATTAGGAAAAGTAACGCATGGATTTGGTAATAACGATGAAGACGGTAAAGAAGGCATTCATTATAAAAACTTGTTAGGCACTTATTTACATGGCCCTATTTTACCGAAGAACCATGAAATTACAGATTACTTATTAGAGCAAGCATGTATTCGTAAAGGTATTCCATTTGAACCGCGTCAATTGGATAATACTGCGGAAGAAGGGGCTAAACAAGCCATTGTCGATCGCTTTGAAAATAAATAAGAAATACAAGATAGCACTAAAAGCTATAATTTAAATAAAAAGGTCACTTTTTGAAAATCAGTTCAAAAAGTGACCTTTTCTGTTAAGCATAACGTTCATCGAGAATACGATAAGTCATGAGAATTTCATAAATGATATGGCTTTTAACTTGTTGTTTTTCAAATTCATCTAAATGAATCACACTGCGTTTTAATATTTCAGCATCTTCATCTACACGTTCAAAACCACCTGTTTCTATAATTTCACTGATACTTTCTGCGATGTTCAAGATAGCTGTTTGTTCAGCTTTCGTGAAGTGAAACTTAGTGTTCTTAGGCAAATAGACAATGTTAGATAAATGGGTAATAAACAGGCGATCTGTATGTGCACGATTAGACAGTGCTTTAAGTTTAACCCAATCTTCTTGGTCTTTGTGGTATTCTAATTCGTCTTTTTGGTAACGAATTAATGTGTCTACTCGCAAGATGGCTGAAAGTAATTTTTCTAATTTTTGATTAGTTTTAGTAGAATTAAATTTTTCATTCACCAATTCTTTTAAACGTAGACTATAGAGATGATACATATCTGTTTCAACTTTTTGTGCGTTCTCAGCAACTTGATGGTAGTATTTCGGCGGTAAAACAATTAAGTTTACCAAACCAGCTGTAACCAAACCGATGACCGCTGTTAAAAGTCGTGAGAAGAAATTAAATAAATAATGATCTCCAATACCTGGTATCATGGCCATAGCGGTTAAAGTCGCAACTGTAATACCATCATGTAATTTTAATTTTGCGCAAATAAAGATTGTACAGGTGGCGCTCATCGCATAAGCAAGTGCTGATTTATCACTGAAAATATACGTAAAGAGTACAGCTAAGAGCGCACCGATAACAGTCGCAGGCAAACGTTTATATCCTTTTTTGAGTGATGCTTTTGCGGTTGGTTCAATGGTGACGATGGCGCTTAAAGTGGCATAAATCGGGTTAAGATTGAGCGCCATGCAAAAGAAGGCTGTCAAAAATGTGGCAAGTCCAGTTTTAATGGTTCTTGCGCCGATAATTTTGCGATACCATTTGTCTTGTGTCATAAAAAAATTTACCTCACTTGATGTCGGCAACTTTGTTGCAACATAGTTCCATTTGCAGTTATTAACGAATGAACTGCTTCTTACAGATTTAGTATAACAAACATTTTTTGCTATAATAAGAAAGAATGAGTGTTAATTATGATAATTTCGTATCATAATGAGACATATAAGCGCACGTGCGCTGCATTATCAATTATTGAATAAGGAAAGGGATCGCACATGATTGTAAAAACAGAAGAAGAATTATTAGGTTTAAAAGAAATCGGATATATTTGTGCATTAGTCAGAGATACAATGCAAGAAGCAACAAAACCGGGTGTAACAACTAAAGAATTAGATAACATTGCTAAAGATTTATTTGAACAACACGGTGCTTTGTCTGCACCTATCCATGATGAAAATTTCCCTGGTCAAACTTGTATCAGTGTAAATGAAGAAGTGGCACATGGTATTCCAGGTAAACGCAAAATCCGTGAAGGGGATTTAGTTAATATAGATGTTTCTGCATTAAAAAATGGTTATTACGCAGATACTGGTATTTCATTTGTTGTGGGTGAACCAAGTGATCCGATGAAACAAAAAGTATGTGAAGTTGCTGAAGAAGCGTTTGACAATGCAATGAAAAAAATCAAACCAGGCAGCAAACTAAGTCAAATCGGTAAAGCAGTACACGCAACTGCACGTAAAAATGATTTGAAAGTTATCCGTAACTTAACAGGTCATGGTGTAGGCAGTTCACTACATGAAGCACCTAATTACGTTCTAAACTACTATGATCCAAAAGATAAAACATTACTAAAAGAAGGTACTGTGATTGCAGTAGAACCTTTCATTTCTTCTAATGCAACATTTGTAACTGAAGGTAAAAATGAATGGGCTTTTGAAACAAGCGATAAAAGTTATGTCGCACAAATCGAACATACGGTTATTGTGACGAAAGATGGTCCATTATTAACAACGAAAATAGATAAAACAGAAGAATAATTCCTTGGTATTATGGGAATTAGGACTAAAGTATGAAAGTAAAATGGTTCCAGAGCCTATCGTGAGGCGTCTGGAATTATTTTATAATGGAATCAATCATAAATGAGGTGATTCCATGAATATCATAGCAATTTATTTAGACAAACTTTATCACACTACAGTTAAATACAGTATTACGAATTGTCAAGCGCATTTAAACAGAAAGTTACATTCAACTAAACAATATATCGCTTATTTAAACCGCAAAAGACAAAATATCGTGGCATATATTGAACAATTGACAACTGAAGTAGAAAATAAATACATCGATTTGATGGATCAATATCAAATCAGCAATGTACAACGCATGGAAAATATTAATAATGCAGAGTTGTCTGCATTAATGCATGACTTAAACGAAGCAGAATCTGATTGTGCAAGAATTGAAGCAGATTTATCAGAGCAAAATAAAACACGTATTACTCTTGAAAGAGAATGTGATATGATTGCACAAATGAGTTTAGTTGCATAGAAAAGGTGGCGAAACATGACCAATAAGTATATCTCAACTGAGATGTTGATAATATTTACAGCATTAATGATTATAGCCAATTTTTACTATATCTTTTTTGAAAAAATCGGCTTTATTCTCGTATTATTATTAGGGATTATCTTAATGTACGTAGGCTATCTTTATTTCCATAAAGTCCGAGGTCTGTTGGCCTTTTGGATTGGTGTATTAATGATTGCCTTTACACTGCTCTCTAACAAATATACGATTATTATTCTTTTTATTTTCTTAGTGCTGATTATTATTCGTTATATCGTCTTCAAATTTAAACCGATGAAGATTATTGCTTCTGATGAAGAAGTTACTTCACCGCAATTTATTAAACAAAAATGGTTCGGTAATCAAAGAACTCCTGTTTATGTTTATAAGTGGGAAGACTTGCAAATTCAACATGGCATCGGCGATATCCATATTGATTTAACGAAAGCAGCAAATATTAAAGAAAATAACACGATTGTGATGAGACACTTCATTGGTAAGATTCAAATTATTGTGCCGATGAATTACAATATCAATCTTCACGCAGCAGCGTTTTATGGTAATGCGACTGTGAATCAGAATACGGTTAAGATTGAAAATAATCATATCCAAATGACTGAAGAAACAAAAGAAGAAAACTATAACATCAATATTTATACTTCGACATTTATTGGTGATGTTGAGGTGGTTTATAGATGAACCACTATATCAGAGCCATCGGTTCGATGCTGATATTGAACTATAGTATATTAGCGATTTTCTTTTTTATAGACAAAGTATTCGTCAACATCATCTACTTTCAAGGAATGTTTTACACGCAGATTTTCGGCATTCCTGTTTTCTTGTTTTTAAATATTATAGTGATTTTGATGAGTATTATTGTTGGTTCTGTGTTAGCGTATAAAGTGAACGAACAAAATGATTGGATTAAAACACAAATTGAACATTCCATTGAAGGGGAAGTTGTCGGTATTAATGATCAAAATATCGAACTCTACCAAGAAACTTTGGATATCTATCATACACTTGTGCCATTAAACCAAGAATTACATCGACTACGTATTAAAACACAAGATTTGACCAACGAAACATATAATTTAAATGACGTTAAAGTGAAGAAAATTATAGAAGATGAACGCCAGCGTTTAGCTAGAGAATTGCATGATTCAGTTAGTCAGCAATTATTTGCGGCAAGTATGATGTTATCGGCGATTAAGGAATCACCACTTGAACCGCCGCTTGATCAGCAAATTCCGACACTAGAAAAGATGGTACAAGATTCGCAACTAGAAATGCGTGCATTGTTATTACATTTAAGACCGCTTGGCTTAAAAGATCGCTCACTTGGGGAAGGAATTAAAGATCTTGTTGTGGACTTACAAAAGAAAGTGCCTATGAAAGTAGTTTATGATATTGAAGACTTTGAGGTACCAAAAGGCATAGAAGATCATTTATTCCGTATCACCCAAGAAGGGATTTCCAATACACTGCGACATGCAGAAGGCACAAAATTAACGATAGATTTATTTAATAAAGATGATTATCTGTTATTGCGTATTCAAGATGATGGTAAAGGCTTTGATGTAGATGAAAAAATGGAGAAAAGCTATGGATTGAAGAATATGCGAGAGCGAGCATTAGAAATCGGGGCAACACTGCATATTGTTTCTTTGCCTGGGGCAGGGACAAGAATTGAAGTGAAGGCTCCATTGAATAAGGAGGAAAATGATGGCGATTAAAGTATTATTTGTCGATGACCACGAAATGGTTCGTATCGGCATCTCAAGTTATTTATCTACACAACCTGATATCGAAGTCGTCGGGGAAGGCAAATCAGGTAAAGAAGCAATTGAAAAAGCTCATGAATTGCAGCCTGATTTAATCTTGATGGATTTGTTGATGGAAGACATGGATGGCGTAGAAGCCACAATGCAGATTAAAAAAGATTTACCTCAGATTAAAGTATTGATGCTGACAAGTTATATTGAGGATAATGAAGTGTATCGTGCTTTAGACGCTGGGGTAGACAGTTATATTCTAAAAACGACGAGCGCAAGTGATATCGCAGAAGCGATTCGTAAAACATATCGTAACGAAGCGGTGTTTGAAGCGGAAGTACTTGTTAAAATGCGTAATCGCATGAATCAACGTGCTGAATTATATGAATTATTAACAGATAGAGAAATGGAAATTTTATTGTTAATCGCAAAAGGTTATTCTAACCAAGAAATCGCCAGTGCGTCACATATTACGATTAAAACAGTTAAAACACATGTGAGTAATATATTAAGCAAGCTAGAAGTTCAAGACAGAACACAAGCTGTTATTTACGCATTCCAACACGATTTAATTCAATAAAAGAAAAGGCAAGATTGAAAATGAGTGCTTTCAATCTTGCCTTTGTATTATCCATAATACAGTTTATGTACTATTTATTTTTTTCTGCCAGTTCATAGCCATCTTGGATTAATTCTAATTCGCCAGTATGCGGATCAATCACAAGACCATGAATTGGTACTTTTTTATCAAATAATGGATGATGATAAAGCATATCAATATTATGTTTAACATTATCACTTGCGTTTTCGAAGCCTTCTAAGAAGTTGTCCACGTCTACACCAGAGTGTTTGATAATATCAAACGTTTCATCAGTAACGCCACGTTCTTTCATTGCATCTTTTACAGTATTTACGTCTAAACTACCCATGCCGCAGTCTTTGTGTGCCATAATAATTATTTCTTCAGCACCTAATGCATAAATACCAACTAATAAACTTTTAATTGTAGAACCGTATGGATGCGTAATAATAGCGCCTGCATTTTTGACTACTTTTAAATCTCCGTTATTAAAACCTAAAGCTTTTGTGCCTAAGTCTTGTAAACGTGTATCCATACAAGTGAATAATACTGCTTTTTTATTTGGTTTTTTACTTGTGGAATAGTTTTCAAACTCTTTGTTTTCCACAAATTCCTTATTGTAAGATAAAATACTGTCTAATAATGTCATCTTATTTACACTTCCTGTATCCTGAATTTAGTTGTTTTGTTATATCAAGATGAATTGACTGTCATGACTAGTTCACAAAAATGTCACTAACCAAATAGTATCATACCCTAATGAATACATAAAATAACATGTTTTTAAAAAATAAAAGAAAAAGAGCAACATCAACTTTGATTTTATACAAAGTGACTTGCTCTTTAAGTAATATGATTATCTTTCAGTATGAGGATTCTGCATTTCTGCACGTTCAAATTCACGTTCTTCAAGTGAATCTCCGTGTTTCAATGTTCTGCGTTGGTTAATAATCGCATTGATCTCAGCACCGACAATGATGATGAAACCAGTGATATATAGCCATAACATTAACACGATGATACCACCGATACTGCCGTATGTTTTAGAGTAGTTTGAGAAGTTTGAAACGTAGAAACCAAACGCCGCAGTACCTAGAATCCATACAACTGATGCGAAAAGTGCACCTGGTAATACAGATTTGAATTTAATTTTGATATTCGGTGCTAGGGCATATAGAGTTGAGAATAATAAGAAAATCACGATAAATGGTAATAAGAATCGTAAAATACTAAATACCCATTTCACTTGGCTATCAAGTCCAAGCGGACCAAATAATAAATGACCGATTTGTTGACCGAAAACTGGTAAGATTAAGGCTACAATAAATACTGCACCCATAATCACAGTGAATAGCACACTGATTAATTTCAATACGATAGGGTTTCTGCCGTCTTCAACATCATATGCTACGTTGAACGCGTTCATTAAGGCTGTCATACCATTTGAGGCAGACCAAAGTGCCAAAATCAAACCTACTGATAAAATACCGCCGCTGGCATTTTTCATAATATCTTCGATAATACCTGTCAGTAGATCCGCTGTAGAAGCAGGTGCATTTTTTGCAATCATACCGACAATTTTATTTCTATCGATTTGGAATAATGGTAAAAGTGAAAGCAAAAATAGCAACATAGGGAATAGTGATAACATAAAGTAATATGAAAGCTGTGCTGCTAAGCCTGTCGCATCATCTTTACCAATTCGATAAATTAAAAATGAAAAGAAATTGGAATCTTTCGTATATTTAGCCGGTTTGTTATTTCTAGCTACAAAGAATGTCTGATTTGATTTTTTTGGTGACTTAGATTTGAATTCTTGCGGTGCCACATAATTATTATGATCTTCGTGTGTAATACCCTCAGACTTTTCTTTTACTTTTTGAAAAATCCCTTCTTTTTTATTATTTTTGTCTTTTTCATTTGAATGAGACATAACATGTACTCCTTTATTACTATATTCAGTTGGTCAATGAGTTGAAAAAAGGGGGATAGAACTTAGATGAGTAAAACTCACTTAAGTTTATCCCTATAGTCAACGCATTGTAATGCTCTTAAACCTATAATTAGTTTAAGTGTTTATCGTTTTGTTTACGCTCTTGTAACGTGTTTTTCGCATTTTTCAATGCACGTTCTAATTCTGGGTTATTGCGACGAATTTCTTCGATAGCATCTTTCCAGTAAAGAACTTCTTCTTTGATTACGCTGATTTTTGAAGGTCCTCTGTCAGAACGTTTACCTTCTTTTAAGTTCTGAATACTGCTTTTTAATGCATTTCGCGTATTTTTGTCAGCTAATGTAATTGCTCCGCCGACTAAAGCGCCTAATAAAATGCCTGGTACTAATTTGTTATTCATAATTTATCTACCCCTCTTTAGAATTTGTGTCTTTAAGAATGTAATCAATTAAATTATCACATGATGATTGTACCATATCGAATACACCCTCAAAATTATTTGTATAGTAAGGATCAGGTACATCTTGTTCTTCCATATCGCTGAATTCCAACAATTTGAATAATTGGCCCTTCAACTCAGGATTGATACGCTTAATGTTATCCACATTACTTTGATCCATCGCAATAATGTAATCAAAGTCATCCGTAGATTCAAATAGTTCACTGATCATACCGTCAAAAGGTATGTTGTGAGTATTTAAAATGCGTTGTGTTCCTTCGTGAGGTGCTTGGCCTAAATTCCAACTGCCTGTACCGCGTGAGACAACTTCAATGCCTTCTATACCGCGGTCTTTCAGACGTTGTTTCATAATTGCTTCAGCCATTGGAGAACGACAAATATTGCCTAAACAGACAAATGCTACTGTAGTCATATTTTACCTCCAAATTATTTTTCAGCCGGATAAATAAAGCGTATGATGAACATAGATACAAGGTATACCTAACGTTCCATAGATAATATTTACCCGAACTCTGATGAAATAACCCATATAATATTATCTTATCGGTTTTTAACCAACATCTAAAGAGTAAATTATCAAAAGTTTTCAGGAATTGTTGAGTTTGATAATATATAAACATAAAGAGGTGATTTAAATGTCAGAAACAAATAGAGATATGATCATTGATATCAGAGAGAAACTAAACGTGGTAAACGTTAATCTAATCGATCCTGATAAATTTGAAGATGCAGACGAAGCTAAAATCAAAGAAATTCATAGCTTTGTTACTTCAAAAGAAAAATTTTCACCAAGTGAAGTGACTGCCATCGCATCTGAATTAGGCGAACTAAGACAATCGTAAGAACAAACAGCAGTCAGAATAAGGAGGAACTTTGTTATGTCACAATTACAAGAAAAGCTAAAACAATATGCACAACTTATCGTAGATGTCGGTATGAATGTGCAAGAGGGGCAACCAGTATTTATTCGTTCATCAGTAGATGCTTTAGAATTAACGCATGATATCGTTGAGGCAGCATACAAACGCGGCGCTTCTGATGTAAGAGTAAAATATGCAGATGATACATTAAGACGTTTAAAATTTGAACATGAATCTGTAGAATACTTCGAAGAAAATGATTTGAAAGATTATGATATTGAAGAACGTATGGATTATGTAAAACGTGGTGCTGCGAACTTAGCTTTAATGAGTTCTGACCCTGATTTATTAAGTAATGCAGATAGTGCTAAAAAAGCAGCTTTCGGCAAAGCTTATTCAAAAGGATTCAAAGGATATATGGAAGCAATTCAAAATAATGACTTACCATGGTGTGTAGTCGTATATCCGAACAAAGCATGGGCACAACGTGTCTATCCTGAATTAGATGCTGAGGCAGCTTATGAAAAATTCATTGATGAATTATTAGACATTGTTCGTGTAGATGGTAATGATCCGATTGAAAACTGGAATCAACATATCCAAAACTTAAGTGAACACGCTAAATATCTACAAAACAAACAATATTCAGCACTTCACTATATTTCAGAAGGTACAGATTTAACAATTGGCTTGCCTAAGAATCATTTATGGCAAGATGCGACAAGTTTCACAAATGATGGACAAGAATTTATTGCCAATATCCCAACTGAAGAGGTATTTACAGCCCCTGATCGTAATCGTGTAAACGGTCATGTGACAAATAAACTTCCGCTCAGCTATAACGGAACGCTGATTGATGGCTTTACGCTTACATTTAAAGATGGCAAAGTTGTAGATTTTTCTGCTGAAAAAGGGGAAGAAGTATTACGTGACTTACTTGATACTGATGAAGGTTCAAGATATCTAGGGGAAGTCGCGTTAGTTCCAGACGATTCACCGATTTCAAATCGTAATCGTGTCTTTTATAACACATTGTTAGATGAAAATGCTTCTTGCCACATCGCATTAGGCGCTGGTTATCCGTTTACGATAATTGGCGGTACAGAAATGACACGTGAACAATTAACAGAAGAAGGTTTAAATGATGCGTTTATTCATGAAGACTTCATGATTGGCAGCGCAGATTTAACGATTTATGGTATCACGCAAGATGGGGAAGAAGAGATTGTGTTTAAAGACGGTAACTGGGCTTACTAAAATAAATATAATCAATTCATAAAGGAGATCAATTGTGGAACAAAGAGAAAGTAAACCAATGTCAGCATCAAAAACTGTAAAAGATCGTCAAGTATATCCACAAGATACGAATCATCATCATACTATGTTCGGTGGACTCTTAATGGCGAACATTGATGAAATTGCGGCAATCTGCGCTATGAAACACAGCAGTACGCCAGTTGTTACAGCTTCTACAGATTCAGTGGACTTTTTATTACCTATCCGTAATGGAGATATTATTTCATATGAAGCGATGGTTTCATACGCTGGTTCAAGTTCAATGGAAGTTTGTGTACAAATCATTCTTCAAGATATCATCAATGATAAAAAACATATGGCAGCACTCAGCTTCTTAACATTTGTAGCGTTAGATGAAAACGGCAAACCAACAGAAGTACCAGATGTTTATCCTGAAGGTGAAATTCAAGAATGGTTCCATAGTACTGCGCCTGCACGTGTAAAACGCAGAAAAGAACGTCGTCAAGAAAGTAAAGATACCTTAGAGTTCTTAACGAGAAGACGACATATTGAATAAAATAAGCAATTAAAAATGGCATCTCAACATAAAATGAAGTGTTGAGATGCCATTTTGTATTATTAACGTTATTGTTGCTGGAAGATGCGATGCATCATTTTTTCTTTTTCTCGGAAATCAGTATTTGGATAATACATATTTTTTACTAGTAAGTTCGGTCCTAAGCAATGTACCGGTGCACAATGACAATTCAAACTTTGTGCTAAGTCTGAAGCGAGCCATTTGTCGAAAACATCTGTAAGACGATCGGTTTGGATATTAGAAATAGAACCTGTCTCATCGCCGAAGTCCGTCACAATCACATCGCCAGTAAAGACATTGACGTTCAAACGGCTGCGGCCGTCTGGATCATTACGTAAGCTGACGTTTTTTGCTGAACGCAGTTGTTTGAATAATTGTGCATCGTCTTCATCTTGAATGCATGGATAAATCGGTAGTGTCCCAAACAACATCCATACAGATTCGTCACGAATTTCTAAAAGGTGACGTATAGTTTCTTTAATTTCTTTCAAACTAAGTACGTTAAGCTGACTCGCAAAATCAGATGGATACATCGGATGAATTTCATGTCGACTGCATTTCATATCATTTACCACTTCACGATGAATTTTTTCAAGGTAAGGTTTCGTGCTTTGGTTCAACATCGTTTCAGCAGAGACAAACATGCCTTGTTCAGATAATGTTCTAGAATTCTCAATCATTTGTTCATAAAGTTTGAGTTTTGCTTTAAGCGGCGGCTGTTTTTCCATTGCGCCGAATCCAACTGTAGCGAATTCATCCGTTGTTCCCCAGTTGTGCGAAATATGCATCACGTCTATGTATTCAGCAATATCTAAATAGCGATCTTGCGGCAAAGTTAAATTAGAGTTCATTTGTGTATAAATACCGCGATCATAGGCATATTTTAATAGCGGTTTAACCACATTTCGAATTGATTTCTTAGAAAACATCGGTTCGCCGCCTGTAATAGATAGGGTACGTAAATTAGGAATTTCATCTAAACGTTTAAACATTAATTCCATTGGAAGCGGTTCAGGATCTCTTGTTTGTAAGGTATAACCGACAGCACAATGACTGCAGCGCATATTACATAAATTCGTTGTGGTGAATTCAATATTGCTTAACTGCAAGTTGCCGAACGCTTCGACATCGTTGTATGCCTCCCAAGGATCATTTGCTATAGTAATCGGCTTTTTAATATTCGTAGATTGGCCAATCATAATTTTGCCTTCTTTCTGTACAATGTATTTCTTAATAAAAAAGGGGTAATGTGAAGTGAAAGATTCAAATCACAAAAGATGAGTCATTCCATATTATTAATATTCTAGTGAATTTTGTCAATCGCATGTTAGAATAGGATTATATTTTTAAAGAAGGAGCCTTATCATGAAAATGAGCGAAAATGAATTAATTACGAACATTAAAACGAGATTATCTGAATTTGTAGATGAAATTGATCATGTGGATCCAGATAAAGTCAGTGTTGAAGATGTTGATGAATGGATTGGTTTACTGGACCAATTAGAAGAAAAAGTAAAACTTTATCAACGTGAGAAGTAAGGTCTCATACTTTCTATGTTTAAATCATGACATTTTGGTCTATACAATAAGTACAATCAAAGACAAAAGAAATTCTTATTACAATTTATTGTATAGAATAGAAAGGTGATAAATAAATGGCACAAACAGTAGCAATTATTTTAGGTAATGACTTTGAGGATATTGAATTAACTAGTCCAAAAGAAGCAATCGAAGAAGCAGGCTACAATACAGTGATTATCGGCTCAGAAGCTGGAGAAGAAGTCGTAGGTAAACATGGTACAAAAGCTAAAGTTGATGTAGATATCGGCTCAGCTGAACCAAGCGATTATTCAGCATTATTAATTCCAGGCGGATTCTCACCAGACCATTTACGTGGAGACGTAGAAGGAAGATATGGTACATTCGCAAAAGCATTTATCAAAGAAGATGACCCAATCTTTGCGATTTGCCATGGTCCACAAGTATTAATTGATACTGATGATTTAAATGGCCGTACGTTAACAGCGGTATTAAACGTACGTAAAGACTTAGAAAACGCAGGTGCACATGTTAAAGATGAATCAGTAGTCGTTGATAAAAATCTTGTAACAAGCCGTACACCTGATGATTTAGATGACTTCAACAAAGCAATTGTTGACGCATTAAAAAATAATGAAAAATAAGCAGTTATAAGCTTAGCCGGAGTATCTATAAGATATTCCGGTTTTTTTACATATCCAGGAGTATCCATGTGTACTACTCAAGACCGATTTTGTGTCAAAACGTATAATTCTTATTTCATATCAAACAGTTCTCAATTATAATATGTGTGAAATACTAAAATAGATTGAGGAGATCTGTGTATGAAAAGAAGCGAAAGGCTATCGAGGTCTCAACGCGAGACAACAAGAGGCACACAGAATACACCCCATTATAATACTTATTATCAACCCGTAGGTACACCGCCGAGAAAAAGAAAAAGCAAAGGGCTATTTTTAAAATTACTTATTGGACTCATTATTGTAATTGCACTCTTCTTTGGTGTGATGTATGCATTGTCATCACGTGCCAATGTAGAGGACTTAAAAACCATTGAAAATAAATCTACGTTTGTTCCAATCAATGATATGCCGAATTATACTAAAGGCGCTTTTATCGCTATGGAAGATGAGCGATTCTATGACCATGGCGCATTTGATGTGAAAGGTATATTTAGGGCACTGTTCACGACTTTAAGTGATCAATCGGTACAAGGTGGCAGTACAATCAGTCAACAAGTTGTTAAGAATTATTATTATGGAAATGAACAAAGTTTTACACGGAAAGTGAAAGAAATATTGGTCGCATCGCGTATGGAACGGGAATATTCTAAAGAAGAGATATTGAGCTTTTACGTTAATAATATTTATTTTGGTGATAATCAATATACTATTGAAAGTGCTGCAAATCATTACTTTGGTACAACGACCGTCGCAAACAGTCAAAATATGCCGACGATTAGTGTGCTTCAAAGTGCCATTTTAGCAAGTAAAATTAATGCACCAAGTGTATATGATGTCAATAATATGTCGCAGAACTATATTAACCGTGTCAAAATCAATTTAGAAAAGATGAAGCAGCAAGGTTATATCAACGATGAACAATATAAAACAGCATTAGCTCAGTTAGGCGTTTAATGCGATTTCAGGCAATCAGTATATTCAGCTGCATTGCCTTTTTTATATGCCGCATGCTTAAAAGAGACAATGTATGTTACTTGTGTAAATTCAGGGGGATAATGCTATAAAAGTACATGCATTTGTTTTACAATAAGTATCGATACCATTATGAATTTAAGAGAAGAGGTGAGACCATGCCTAAAATTACAATGATTGAAGTTCAAAAGAAAAATAAAGAGCGGTTTAATTTATACTTAGACGGTGCCTTTGAGATGGGTATCGATATGGATACTTTAGTACACTTTAATTTAAAAAAAGGCGATGCGCTCACTGCTGAAGATATGATGCATATTCAAAAGTATGAGCATTATCGCTTAGGGTTACATTACGCTGTTCAATATCTTTCATATCGTAAAAGAACTGAACAAGAAGTCATTACACATTTACAAAAACATGAAATCAATGAGGTAGCTATTGCAGAAGTCATTGCTTATTGTCATCAAGAAGGCTATATTGATCATCAAGATTATGCGGAAAGTTTAAAAAATACTATGATTCGGACTACTGATAAAGGGCCTGAGATTTACAAACAAAAGCTTTATAAAGCGGGAGTCGAAAAGAATATTATTGAAGATTATGGCGAACGTTATGAACAAGAACAACCGCTTGAAGATATCGTTGCGCTTGCTGATAAATTGATGCATCAAAAGAAAGGACCGATGAAGAAGCGGACAGATAAAGTGAAACAATCATTATTACAAAAAGGCTATTCATTCGAGATGATTAATGAAGCGATGCAAGCCTTAGATTTTGAACCAGATACAGATGAAATTGATGCTTTATTGCAAAAGGAATTAGAAAAAGTGTATCGTAAAAATGAACGCAAATATAGCGGGCAACAACTTGTGATGAAAACAATAGAAGCACTTCTCAGAAAAGGCTATGAGTATGATACAATTAAAGATAAATTAAGAGAAAGCGGGATTAGTGATGACTGAGAAAAGTTTAAGCGAAATGACTAAGAGTGAAATTTTAAATGAAATACAAAAATATAAAGAAAAAATGCGTAAAGCAGAAATGAACGGCATTTTAAATGAATATGATGTCTACCGTACAAAAGTCATCATTGCGGAAAGTTACTTAGTAGATACAGATAAAATTGAATTCGGTAAACTTTATGAATTAAATGATGGTACGAAACGTTATATGCGTGTAGATCGTTTGAAAGGTGTCTTTGCATGGGGCAAAATCCTGCATAGCGGACTAAGTGAAGAAGGCATCCCAGTCGCATTATTAAAACTTTAGAAGGATGTAGAAATTATGGCGAGTTCGATTGTATTAAAATTACTGAATATTACACATTATTATCGTAAAAAGAATAGAAAAAAATGGTATCTGCCGTATGGTTATGATGCTGAAGATATCGAATTGAATAATGTGTCACTTCACTTATATCAAGGAGAATCATTAGGTATTATAGGGGAGCCTGGCGCGTCGAAAACATTAATCGGTAGAATCTTAGCCGGTGAAGTTAAACCTGATAAAGGGCGTATCCGACGTAACGGCAGTTTATATTTCGGAGATATCGAAGATAAACATTTACACGAAGAAACGGTGACTGCGCTTGTTCAAAATGCAGTGGAATTATTTACATATACGGTTTCTGGACATAAAGTCGAACAAATTTTGCGCTATGCTGATTTATATGAGCAGAAAGATAAGCTAGTTTACCAGTTAACTGATCGTGAGTATGCACAATTAATTGTAAGTTTAGCACGTACGTCTAAAGCCGATATCATTATCTTTAATCATGTGTTAAGTGAATTGGATGATGCATTTATGGAGAAAGCCATAACACTTTCTCAAGATTACATAGATGATGAACTTACAATGATTACAATCGATGATAATTTAAAGGTTATCCAGGCAGTATGTAACTATGCCGTATGGATTTCACATGGCCAATTACGTACGGAAGGCCCATTGAGTCGTGTGTTACCTGCATTTAAAGAACATGAACGAGACCGTCAATCATTAAAAACTGAAGATGAAAAAGCGCAGTTTGATGTAGACTGGAAAGAAAAACGTACGCGTATTCCTGAAATGTCTTATAACTTCAAACGAATTGAACGTTATAAACACGCAAAACCGACACCTTTCTTGGCACGTGTTATCGGTTGGAGTGTTTTGTTACTGATCGGCTTTATTTTTACAGCGGTATTGTTGTTTAACAATTTAGGGATTGTGCATTTTGCGCAAAATACTGAACAAAGTAAATTACAAGCTCAGAAAAAAGGTGTATTTGATGAGACTTTGACTTACGGTATTGTGATGAATAACAATATTGAAGTTAAAGGGATTGACCATAAACAAAAAGTGAAGCTGCCGAAATATACATTTGTGACGATTACTGGAGAAAATGATAATAAATATCGACTGGTTATCGATGATAAATCTTATGTAATTGGTAAAAATAAATTATATCATTTCAATCCAGCAGGTCTTTATGAAAGACATAGTAAAGATACACTCGAAGATTACATGAAGTCTAATTATATTAATTATATAGATTTCTATAATAGTCACTTAGGTCAATCTCATAAGAAAGCAGTTAAAAGTTTAGTTCCTGAGAAAGATCAACGTTTTGTTGCGCCAGTCACACAACAGCCTGTAAATTTATTGTTCAATGATAATGATCATTTAACAGGATTTGTATTCCCGATTGTTGATAAAGACAAATTAAAAGATAAGTTTGATATTCAAGGGGATTACTGGGTCACAAAATCAGGCAATGGTTACTTTATTGCTGATTTGAAAGATAATAAATGGATTTATATAGAATTGTAGGTGAGACCGTTTGATAGATAAATTGATAAATTTTTATTATAGCTTGCCGCAAATGATGAAACATTTAATGGGGAGTTTGAAGCGAAATTGGAGATGGTTCGCGATTCCGCTTGTAGCTTCAGTGTTGTTATTACTCGTAATGTTGCTGTTTTTAAAAATCATTAACGCGACAGAAGAAACACAAGCTGTGTGGTATTACCGCTTCATCGGTTTCATCACATTATCTTGGACACTTGTTACTTTATATTTCAACACAATGCGTTATCGCAGAGATTATTATGAATATAAGAACTATGACTATCCAACCGCTTTTAAAAGTATTATCTATACACTGATTTTTTCAGTAGGATTATTACTTTCTATCGCATTAGTTGTCCTGGTCAAACCCGTCAACTTAGATAGTTCATTTTGGGCTATTGGCTTTTACTGGATCATGTGGAATTTATTTGTGATGATTGTTTCGCAAGTATTAGGTTTAGTAAGAATGATCAGCCGTTACAATATTTTTGATATGACACTCTATATCGTATTTGCGGTTATGTTCATTATCGTACCGATCTTTTTCATTCCAGGTCCACATAAATCAATTTGGATGCATATTTTAATGTTGAATCCATTATTTTATTTAGTTTCTGGTATTGAAGAAGCTGTGATTATCGGTGTTAATAGTTTGGGCAATATACCTTATCATTTCTTCTTTATTGTATGGTTAGGTATCGCAAGTCTATTATTGTATATTCTAAGACCACATATCGCATATGAGAAATTTAGAATGACAACTAATCGTTCTATTCATTTAAAAAATACGGCTGAACCTGAAAAGGTGAAAAACTCCAATTTTGATCATTAATCAAATGAGTTTAGGTATATAAAAATAATCATAGAAAAAATAAAACGAGAACAAAGTGTAGTTGATACATTTTGTTCTCGTTCTTTTATTAATGTGTATAAAGTTTTTTCATCAATTTCTGTTCACTAAAGACCCAACCTGTGTATGAATGGGTGATATTTAAGTCTTGGTCCAAATGTACAATCGCTACGAAAGAATAGTGATCTTTGTTTAAATAACGTAAGTCGATGAAGCGGACTTCAAGAATATTATCGCTTAAACGACGAGTATCCCATCTGTATATAGAAGAGAAGTTTAAAAACGCTTTGATATTAGGGTCGTTACGTAATACCTGCATTAATTCTTCATCAGGGAATGGTTGACGTTTCACTTTATCAGCGAAAACGACGTTTGTCCCATAACTGCGTCCGACATAGTCGTGAGTTTGTGTTTGAACTGCGACACGCCATTCCATAAATTTCATAGTAGGTGCCACAAATACTTTAACTAAGTGTGCATTATCTTGACTGCTGACCATACGTAAAACACGTTTTCGAATCGTGGCTTGGAAGATAAAACGTACAATATAATAAATCACTAATACGATGAAAATTGGAATATACACCGCAAAAGCATTTAAGCCAAAAGCCCATAGCACAATGCCTAAACACCATAAAATAAAGATGTAAGGATCAAAGGTATTAATGACACTCAATTGTATCCATTTATTTGAGAAAGGCCGCAACGCTTGCGTACCGTAGGAATTAAATATATCTACAAAGACGTGTAAAAAGACTGCAAGTTGTGCCCATAACCAAATATGTAATGGGTTAATATGGCTGAAAAAGGTAAAAACGAGTAAGGTTATAAGTATCGGCCATAATATAGTGAAAGGTATTGAATGTGTGATACCTCTATGATTAGATATATAAACAGCATTATTTTTTAGTTTTAATACAGTGTCGCTGTCAGGAATTAAAGAACCTGCGATTAAGGTTGTAGCCGCAGCACCAAAATGATCTGACAGGGTCGGGTCATGCATGGCTAGCGCAGTAAGCCCAATGCCCATGACGATATGTGTGCCTGTATCCATAATTGTTCACTCATTTCAATTAATCTTACATATAGTATAAAACATAATGACAAATAACTAAATCAATTCACCCTTAATTAAAGGGTGTGTTGACAAGAGAGAAGGAGAACTATTGAAGAATGAAACAGCAAAATAGTTTCAAAAGAGATTTATTAGATTGGTTTGAAACCAATCAACGTGAAATGCCTTGGCGAGAAACGACTAATCCTTATTATATCTGGATTAGTGAAGTTATGCTTCAACAGACACAAGTTAAAACAGTGATAGATTATTATCATCGTTTCACAGAACGTTTTCCGACAGTTGAAGATTTAAGTCAAGCATCACAAGATGAAGTTTTAAAATATTGGGAAGGATTAGGCTATTATAGTCGTGCGCGCAATTTTCACCATGCAGTGCAAGAAGTTGCGACGCAATATAACGGTAATGTCCCAAGCAATCCGGATTTGTTCGGACGATTAAAAGGTGTGGGACCTTATACACAAGCAGCGGTGATGAGTATTGCGTTTGATTTACCATTGCCAACCGTTGATGGTAATGTCTTTCGTGTGTGGTCTCGCTTAAATAATGATTTCAGTGATACTACAAAACAATCTGTCCGCAAAAAATTCGAAAGTGAATTGCGTCCTTATGTTACAACACATGCAGGCCAATTTAACCAAGCTATGATGGAACTTGGCGCATTAATTTGTACACCGAAATCACCGCTTTGTTTATTATGTCCAGTTCAATCACACTGCGAAGCATTAGAAAAAGGGACGGTTGATCAACTACCCGTCAAACCCAAAAAGATTAAAAAGAAGACAATTAAACAAAATTGTTATGTCATTTATAATCAAAATGATGAAGTGTTAATTGAACAACGTACAGAAAAGCTATTACATGGAATGTGGGAGTTCCCGATGTATGAAGCAACTTATAGTGAAGAACAGCTTCATGATTTATTACAACAAGATATATCTATTAGTGAGACACCGATATTTAAGTTAAAACATCAATTCACACATTTAACTTGGGACATTCAAGTCTATCAAGTTGACGATGTTATAGATGAGTCACAAACACAATTAAGTGATCGCTTTGTATGGATGCGTTTAGAGGATAGAGATCACTACAACTTTCCAGCATCGATGCATAAAGTATTAAACTATTTAACCACGAAGTAGTTAAGTCTGAGTTTAAAAAAGTATTATGTTATAATTGTGATTGTGAAAAATAGCCAGGAGGAGGTGTGGAACATGGTAAAAGAGTCCATACCGAAAGAAGGAGAACGTATTAAAATACAAAGTTACAAGCACGATGGCAACATTCATAGAGTTTGGTCAGAAACTACGATTTTAAAAGGGACAGACCATGTTGTGATTGGGGGCAATGACCACACGCTTGTAACCGAAAGCGATGGACGTACATGGATTACCAGAGAACCAGCAATCGTCTATTTCCACTCGGAATATTGGTTTAATGTCATCTGTATGTTCAGAGAAGACGGTGTATATTATTATTGCAACTTATCGTCACCATTTGTGTGTGATGAAGAAGCATTGAAATATATTGATTATGATTTAGATATCAAAGTTTATCCGAATGGTAAATATCATTTGTTGGATGAAGACGAGTACCAACAACATATGCAGCAAATGAATTACCCTAAAGATATAGATGCGATTTTACGCAGGAATGTTGATATCTTACAACAATGGATTGAACAAAAGAAAGGTCCGTTTGCGCCAGACTTTATTAAAGTTTGGAGAGAACGCTTTAAAAAGTTGAGACAAGGTTAGCATATCAAGCAGATTGCTTTATTACGTCTTGTGTTTTTAATTATAATAACTTTGGTATGAATAATAATCGTAATACGAGGTTGGGACATCGCAAAAAAATGTCTCGCCTCGTTGATTTATTTCGCATTAGAAAAGGATAGAAAGGGAGGATTGCCTCAATGATACGCAGGTATTTAAAGTTTGTTAAGCCGTATAAATGGCGGATAGCAGCTACCATTATTATCGGTATCATTAAATTCGGCATTCCGATGTTGATTCCATTATTAATCAAATATGTAATTGATGATGTCATCAACAATCCGAGCATGGGCACGCAAGACAAATTAAGCCACTTGGGTATCGCAATCGGGATTGCCTTTTTTATATTTGCAGTCGTACGTCCACCGATAGAATATATGCGTCAGTATTTAGCGCAGTGGACCAGCAACAAAATACTTTATGATATTCGTAGACGTTTATATGATCACTTGCAAGCACTAAGTGCACGCTTCTATGCCAACAACAAAGCAGGTGAAGTGATTTCACGTGTTATCAATGACGTTGAGCAGACTAAAGACTTTATTTTAACAGGACTAATGAACATCTGGTTAGACTGTGTGACAATTATTATCGCATTATCAATCATGTTTGTACTTGATGTTAAATTGACATTAGCCGCTATGATTATATTCCCGTTCTACATTTTAACGGTTTATTACTTCTTCGGAAGATTACGTAGTCTAACACGTGAAAGATCTCAAGCTTTAGCAGAAGTACAAGGGTTCTTACACGAACGTGTACAAGGTATTTCGGTGATTAAAAGTTTCGCAATTGAACAAAATGAAGCGCAAAACTTTGATAAGAAAAACAGTAAATTCTTACATCGTGCTTTTAAACACACACGTTGGAATGCTTATTCTTTCGCAGCAATCAATACGGTAACTGATATCGGACCGATTATTGTAATTGGCGTCGGTGGTTATTTAGCAGTAACAGGTTCCATTACAGTTGGTACGTTAGCTGCGTTCGTCAGCTATTTAGAACAACTTTTCGGACCTCTACGTCGTCTTGTTTCTTCATTTACAACATTGACACAAAGTTTCGCTTCTATGGACCGTGTTTTCCATTTATTAGATGAAGACTATGATGTAAAAGATGAACCTTATGCGAAACCGCTCAAAATCACAGAAGGTAACATCTCTTTAGATCATGTATCTTTCCGATACAATCCACATGCACCTAAAGTGTTAGATGATATTTCGTTAAATGTGAATCATGGCGAAACCGTCGCCTTTGTAGGAATGTCTGGTGGAGGTAAATCGACATTAATCAACTTGATTCCTCGATTTTATGATTCTACCGATGGAACGATTACTATAGATGGTTATAATGTAAAAGACTTTTTATTATCTAGCTTGCGTGAGCAAATTGGTTTAGTTCAACAAGATAATATCTTATTCTCAGACACAATCAGAGAAAATATCTTACTAGGTAAACCAGGTGCGAGTGATGAAGATGTGATAGAAGCGGCTAAACTCGCAAACGCACACGATTTCATTATGAGTCTGCCTGAAGGTTATGAAACTGAAGTAGGGGAACGTGGTGTGAAATTATCAGGTGGTCAAAAACAACGTATTTCACTTGCACGTATATTCTTAAATAATCCGCCGATTATTATTTTAGACGAGGCAACAAGTGCGTTAGACCTAGAAAGTGAAGCAATCATTCAAGAAGCTTTAGCACATTTAAGTGAAAATAGAACAACATTAATCGTTGCCCATCGCTTATCTACAATCACTCATGCAGATAAAATTGTAGTAGTTGAAAACGGACAAATTATTGAAGCCGGTACGCATCAAGAGTTATTAGCTAAACAAGGTGCATACCATCATCTTTATACAATTCAAGATTTATAATAAAGAAAGAGCAGAAACGTCCCTCAGCGGGGGACAGTTTCTGCTCTCTTTTTATAAGTCTAAGTCTTCTTCTTCTATTTCAATGTTAGAGTCATCTGTATGGAATTGGAAATAACTCATGACCAAACGGTCTAAGTGTGCTAAATCATAACTGAATTCCTCGATTGCTGAGATAATCTGCATGACATTAGAAATTGAATACTCAGAGGTTTCAGTGTTCAGGACCATTTCATTTTTAAATGCTTCCATTAACTCAATTTTTTGCGGAATGTCCACAGGTGCTTGGAAATTCTCGAAATCGTGTCTTGCTTTTTGAGCGATGCTTAACATAATTTGGTCATATGAAGTCATTAAATCATCTAGTTCAAATTTGATTTGCAAACGAAGATCAGTACTCATATTATGCAAATCATGTTGGTAACGATGCATACGTCTCAAAACATCATAGGCACTTTTTGTAGTTGTCACAACTTGTTTGAAAATTATCTTTTTACGATTTAATTCTGGCCAATTTTTTCTAAAGAAAGGACGTTCTTCTTTATAATAATTGAATAATTGTTCCAGATTTTTCAAACGTTCTTTAATACTCTTTGTATCTTCTTTAACATGGTAAAACTCTGTTGTATCGTTAATAACCAATTTAATCCAAATGAAAATATCAGAAGCGATATTCATTGAATTATAATAAAGCTTTGTTTCGTATTTAGGTGGAAAGAAGGCGACATTGACAGTGAAAGCACTGAAAACACCAATCATCACTAACACGAAACGATAAAACGCTGATGCATAGAAGTTACCTGTTTCTCCACCTTGACCCATGATGATAAGGGCAGTAACTGTGGCTAAGGTTGCAACATGTTGAAGTTTTAATTGGAATAATAAAGCAATTAAGACTATAACTGTTGCGCCCATGATAATAATACTATCGCCAAATAAACTGACCATCGATACAGATAAAATTGCACCGATTAAGTTACCTTGAAACTGTTCTTTTATAGTTTTATAAGAACGATATACACTTGGCTGCATTGCTACAATTGCACCGATACCTGCTACGGTAGGAATGCCTGCACTCTTTGGCAGCAGTGATGCAATTAACATCGCTAGGACAATCGCAATACCTGTTTTAAATATTCTTGCACCTAGTTTCAAATGAGTGTGCTCCTTTATTCCTATTTATGCACATTTGCTTGGAAGTGGTTTCCAAAAACAAAAACGTATATTAAAGTTTATACACTGAATCAATATGTTTTTCAAGTTTATTTCATTTGAGAGAATGCATAGTCTGCAGCACGTAATGTTTCTTCAATATCTTCATCTGTGTGTTCTGTTGTTAAGAACCAAGCTTCAAATTTAGAAGGTGCTAAGTTGATGCCTTGATGCAACATTAATTTGAAGAATTTCGCAAATGCATCGCCATCAGAATTTTCTGCTTGCTCATAATGTGTTACTTTTTCGTCAGTAAAGTAAAGTGTTAATGAACCATAAACACGGTTTACTGTAGCTGTGATACCATGTTTTTCAATTAATTCATTTAAACCATCTTCTAATTTTTTACCAAGACGATCTAATTCTTCGTAAACACCTTCTTGTTCTAAAACTTCTAATAAAGCGATTCCTGCTTTCATTGAAAGTGGATTACCAGCCATTGTTCCTGCTTGATATGCAGGGCCTAAAGGTGCAACTTGTTCCATAATGTCTTGACGTCCACCGTAACCGCCGATTGGTAAACCGCCACCAACGATTTTACCGAATGCTGTTAAGTCAGGGTATACGTTCAACAAGTCTTGAGCAGCACCGTAGTGGAAGCGGAATGCTGTGATAACTTCATCATAAATTACAAGACCGCCATATTGATGGGTGATTTCATTTACTTCTTCAAGGAAGCCAGGAAGCGGTTCAACCATACCGAAGTTACCGATAATAGGTTCAACTAATACTGCTGCGATTTGATCGCCCCAATGTTTCATTGCTTCTTTGTAAGACTCGATATCATTAAAAGGTACTGTAATTACTTCTTGAGCCACGCTCTTAGGTACACCGGCTGAATCAGGAGAACCTAATTGAGAAGGGCCGCTACCTGCAGCAACAAGTACTAAATCTGAGTGTCCGTGGTAAGATCCAGCGAATTTAATAATTTTATCGCGATTTGTATATGCACGTGCGACACGAATTGTTGTCATGACAGCTTCAGTACCAGAGTTGACAAAACGCATTTTTTCTAAAGATGGAATTGCTTCACGCAATTTTTTAGCAAATTCGATTTCTAGCTCAGTTGGTGTACCATAAAGCACACCTTTAGCTGCTTGTTCTTGAATAGCCTTAGTAATATGTGGATGTGCATGTCCAGTAATAATTGGACCATATGCTTGAAGGTAATCAATGTAACGATTGCCGTCTACATCATATAAATATTGACCTTTACCTTCTTTCATTACTACCGGTGCACCGCCGCCAACTGCTTTATATGAGCGAGAAGGGGAGTTGACACCGCCAAGGATGTATTCGTCTGACAAACTTTGAAGTCGTTCGCTTTCAGTGAATTTCATTTTTTATCAACCTCTTTTAATTTAATATTTCCGTTTACTATCGTATCATATAATTAACTATAAGAAGAAAAAGGTGAGCATATGTTGAAAAAAGGAGACAAATTCCCTGAATTTGCATTAGAAAATCAAGATGGAGAAGTCATTACTAACGACACAATCAAAGGCAGAAAGGCAATTCTTTATTTCTATCCTAGAGATAATACACCTGGATGCACAACAGAGGCTTGCGATTTCCGTGATAACATGGCAATGTTTAATGATTTAGATATTGCAGTATACGGAATCAGCGGAGATTCTAAAAAGAAACATCAAAACTTTATTGCTAAACATGATTTGAATTTTGATTTGCTAGTAGATGAGGATTATAAATTATCTGAAGCAACTGGCGTGTATCAATTGAAGAAAAGTTTTGGCAAAGAATCTATGGGCATTGTCAGAACTACTTTCGTTGTAGATGAAAATGGTGTCGTAGAACATGTAATCGAAAAAGTTAAAGTAAAAGAACAAATGAATCAATTAAAAGAAATGTTGGGGTGAAGTGTGTGAAGGTTCTTTCATTAAATAGATTAAAAGACTCAGAGCAGTTATTGGAAGAAACTTTTCCAGAAGTAGAATTTGTATTTCGAAAAAATGTAGATGAAATAAATGAGCAAGATAAACGAGATGCAGATGTTGTAATTGGTTATAGTGGCAAAGCTGATCAAGCTTTTTTTGAGGGTATGCCTAATTTAAAGTTTGTAGCTTGGTATGCGGCTGGTGTTAATTCACTACCATTACAATATTTTGCTGAACGTAATATTGTATTAACGAATGTATCAGGTATTCACGCAAAACAAATGAGTCAATTTGTATTTGCCTATATTTTAGACGATTATAAACAAATGAGAGTTTCTAGACAAAATCAAGATAATAAAGTTTATGATTCTACAATTACAGGCAGACGTGTAGATGGAGATACGTTACTAATTTTGGGGACAGGTAATATTCCTAAACAAATTTCCAAACTTGCACGTGCATTTGAAATGAAAATTATTGGTATTAATACAACTGGACATGAAGTTGATGGATTTGATGAAACATATCCTTTAAAGGAACTTGATCAAGTTTTGCCTAAAGCAGACGTTGTAGTTAATGTGCTGCCCGAAACTGAAGAGACGTACCATTTATTAGAAGATAAGCAATTTGACGCAATGAAAGAGACTGCATTATTTATTAATATCGGCAGAGGTACAATTGCTTCAGAAGAAACAATTGTTAAAGCGCTTAATGAGGGCAAAATTCGTCATGCTTATTTAGATGTTTTCGAAAAGGAACCTTTATCAGAGGATAATCCGTTATATCAATTAGATAATGTAAGTATTACTGCGCATATCACAGGAAATGGTAAAGAAAACTTTAAAGAGGCATCTCAAATTTTTATTAGAAACTTCAAACATTTTCTAAGTAATGGAGATGTCATTGAGAAAAAAGTAGATTTATCAAAAGGTTATTGATAAAATAATGTGCCAACATTGACATTTCAATGGTTCTACCGTTATATTAATATTAAGTAATAATAATTATTAAGTAGAAAGACGGTGGATTAGATGAGTGCAGAAATGGAATCTATTGAGCATCAATTAGAGGACTCTATTGCATCTTTAAGAAATGCCGGAATCAGAATTACACCGCAAAGACAAGCCATTCTTAGATTTTTGATTTCAAGTGAAACTCATCCAACAGCAGATGAAATTTATCAGGCACTGTCACCAGATTTTCCAAACATAAGTGTTGCGACGATATACAATAACTTACGTGTGTTTAAGAAAACAGGAATTGTGAATGAATTGACTTATGGAGATGCATCTAGTCGCTTTGATTTTAATACACATAATCACTATCACGTCATTTGTGAGAATTGCGGTAAGATAGTAGATTTTCATTATCCGCAATTACATGAAGTTGAACAATTAGCTCAACATGTGACAGGTTTTAAAGTGTCACATCACAGAATGGAAATTTATGGATTATGTCCAGAATGCCAAAGTAAAGAACAATAAAACATTATTACCATTAATAGGAAAGCTGAATGTCATATGGCATTCAGCTTTTTATATTTGGTTTCGGATCATGTGAGTTTTAATCCTATGTAAAGTATTTAACAACGTTCCTTACAATAAGAAAGCTGATTTGAAGTGGGGGACAAAGTATTAATACACTCAAAGAGTAAGATAATTGGACGTTTAATTACACCATATACATCAAAAATCTCATATGAATGAAATCGTGCGTACTATTAGTAATTTTATACATTTTTTATTATAGAAAATTATTGACTCTTAACTAAAGGCTTGATATGATGAATAGGTCGTTGAAACGGCGCAGTAAATTAAACATTGAGAATTAAAAGTTTGAATTAAAAACTTTAACAAAGTGTAAATTTTACTATTGATTATCAACAAGAAACATTATAGAATAGTTATTGTTGAAAAAACGAAACAAGTTACTTCGAAAAAATAAATTTTAAAAAGTACTTGACTTCAAAATTCAAAAACGGTATAATCGATTATTGTAACGCGAAAAAATGAACATTGAAAACTGAATGACAATAT
>NZ_KV840333.1:0-2004 GCF_001839185.1 Staphylococcus sp. HMSC65H10
AACTTTGGGGTAGTATCAGTTAAGAAAATGCGTTATAATACAAACGCAAGGGGTTTTACCTTGTAATAATAATATAAAATCATCTCTATACTTTTATTGAGGGTTACCTACGGGTAGCCCTCTTTTTTGTTGATTATGTAAAAGAAGCATGCTATGATTTGTTTTGCAGTATGCATGTCGTGCATATTGCGCCCTTACTTCATGGATGCTTTATCTTAGGCATCTATATGTATTTTCATTACTTTCTCTCTAATCTATCCAACGAGAATACAGCCACCTTTCGAGGTGGTATACATATTAAGATTCACTTAACTAGTAGGTAGATTTTTGACAAAATGAAATCACTGTATTAACATGATAGTCGCAGTATCGAAAAAGATACTGTAATGTTTATAGTTTCTCTATCTAACTCAACTTTTAGAGGTTGTAACAGTCTTAACGATAAATAGTGCTTAGAGGTTGCTTCGGCAGCCTCTTTTTTATGATATAATACAGATACACGAGAGGCACCGTGATTAACAACCAATCCCGATTGTTGATACCATTTCAATCCAGTGTCTTTAAAAAGTAGTTGTAAGTTAATGTTTATTTAAACCTACACCACCCACACATGTCGCTGGGTGGTGAATATTATTTTTTGATTGACATACCAAGATTTATAGATTATTATTTGAATATAACGACTACGCCCCCACTCCTTTTTAGGCAGACAAGTTCTGACGTGGGGGTATTTTTTTTGAGGTGAAAAAAATGAAACCTAAACCTTTGAACTTTCAAGAACAAGCGAATTTATTAATAGAAAGAGGCATGATCATAAACAATATTGATAATGCTATTAAAAAGTTAGAAAACATAGGATATTACAAACTGAAAGAATTCGCTTATCCTTTATCTAAAGTGACTAAAGATAAATTTGGTAACAATGTTAGAGTTTATCATGGAATTAAGTTTGACGATGTCATCACTAGATATTATCAAGACAAAAATTTAAGAATGGGATTACTACATGCAATAGAAAAAATAGAAGTATCTTTGAAGACAAGAATATCTTATGTTTTGGGAGAAACCTACGGAGCTTTTGGTTATCTTGATTTTTCAAAGTGGTGTAATAAAAACGAATACTGTAAACATTATTTAAATTATCAAGAAAACAAATTTAAAAAAGAGTTAGCTAAGAAAACAAAGTTATCAAGAAATCATGAAATTAGAGAAAAAAAGAATTTTAATCAAGAAAGATTACCTAGTGTTTGGCTAATGACTGATGTTTTAATGTTTGGAGACATAGTTAACCTATTAACTTTAATGTCAAAAAAGAATTTACAGAAAATTTCAGATTATTATAAATGCAGTAATAAGCAATTGGTTTCATGGTTAAAATGTCTTAATTTTATAAGGAATATATGCGCTCATAATTCAAATATTATTGATATAAAATTGACCACTGCCCCGATGATTCATAATGATTGGAAAAATGATGTTTTTCAATTTAAAGACGGAAACTACTCAAACAGATTATCGGTAATAATATTCATAATACATCATTTTGTAAAGCAAATTAATGATAAATATCAAATAAGGAAAATTACAAATTCAATCAAAAAAATAGTTGGAAGTGAAGAATCGAAGATTAACCAGTTAGGGTTTGTAAACAACAAATCAATTGTTAGATTACAGAATTTAACTTAGCTCTTAATCTTGATTTTATTAAACCGTATTTGCGGTACTCATATGCGGAGTGTACTTGAGGTTAACTGTTACTGACGGTTGCCTTATTTTTATGCTATAATATCAATATGAAATAGTTGTTCCATGAAACGACTCGGTCATCGGCACAGACCGCTTAAAGTGTCTACATCACATTAACTGAGCATTCATATGACGTTGCTGACGAGCGACATAGCTCTGTGTCCTAAAATAGGGTAGGTTGATGTGGTGTATATACATAACAAGACCCACCTAATTAAAGGTGGGTTTTTTGTGTGTGGTTTTGTATGTTAAATCACA